>JBKQMT010000179.1:0-14286 GCA_052146595.1 Acidimicrobiales bacterium | reverse complement strand
GCGAGCCGGCCGAGATGGTCGGGCCGGTGCTGTTCCTCGTCTCTGACGCCGCCTCGATGGTCACCGGCGTCGTGCTTCCCGTCGACGGCGGCAACCTGGCGTTGAACGCCGGCGGCACGAAGGACTGGTGATCAGGCTGGCCCTTCGGCAGGCGCTTCGTCGGCCTCCGTGTCTGCCGGCTCTTGGTGGGTGCAGGCGCTGAGGCCGCTTGTCCAGGTGGATGTCGGACTGGACTGCGACAGCTTCGTGCATCATATACTTGCTGGCGTGGCCTGCGGTTCTCGAGTCCGGAGGCAAGGAGCACCGCCACCGTCATGCTCGGACGCCACTCGGCTGGTTGGCGGAAACCGCGGCGACCGAACGGCGGTGCCGTCGGTCGGGACCCTGGAGGTGGCAGATGCACACAGTCCTGCGCTCGGCGTCGAGAGAAGTCGTGATCGGCGACGACCAGCCGTTTTGCATCATCGGCGAACGCATCAACCCGACAGGTCGCAAGATGTTCCAGGACCAGCTCAGAGCTGGTGACCTCTCGCGGATAGAGATCGACGTCGCCCAGCAGGTGGCAGGCGGTGCCATGGTGCTGGACGTCAACATGGGGGCCCCGCTCGCCGATGAGGTGGAGCTGATGACCAAGGCCATCAGACTGGTGCAGAGCCTCACGGACCTGCCCCTTTGCATCGACTCGTCTGCGCTCGAGGCGCTCGAGGCCGGGCTGGCCACTTACGAGGGAAAGGCCCTCGTCAACTCGGTGACCGCCGAGGAGGCGCGGCTCGAGGCGGTCCTCCCGCTCGTGAAGCGCTATGGAGCGGCGGTCATTGCTTTGCCCAACGACGAGCTAGAGATTCCCGAGCAGCCCGAGCGCCGTCTCGAGCTCGCCCGTAAGGTCATCGAGGTGGCGACGGGCCGTTACGGCATCGCCGTCGAGGACGTCATCTTGGACCCCTTGGCCATGCCCATCGGCGCCGACACCTCCCTTGTCGTGAGGACCCTGGCGACGATCTCGCTCATCAAAGAGGAGCTGGGGGCGAACATGGTCCTCGGAGCCTCGAACGTGTCGTTCGGGATGCCCGACCGCGAGGCCATTGGGGCGACGCTTCTCTCCATGGCCATAAAGGAGGGCCTCACGAGCGCCATCATGGACGCCCGCTCTCCACAGCTCGTGCGTGCTGTGAGGGCCGCCGATCTGCTGTTGAACCGTGACCCCTGGGGTGCCTCCTGGATAGCCGCTCACCGCGCCCAGCAGGGCTGACAGGCTTCGTGACAAGCCGACCGGACCGCTCCTTCGCCATCTTTCTCGGACTGTCGCTCGGCCCTTGACAGGCACGGGAAGTGATGTATGATCCATCACGTGTAACGCAACCTCAACTTTCGGGCTACCTGAGCCCCTAGGAACGACTTTGGGCACTGCGAAACCAGGCTCTTAGCCGTACTAGTTGGCCCCTAAGGGATGCTTGGAACCAAAGAGGTGCCTCCCGCGAGCCACGTTTGGAAGGTTGGCGGCCCCGTTCATGTCACTGGCGCAAGAGCAAAAATGGCATCATGTGCGACACTTTATTGATACTCACTCCAGAAGAGATTCCTATCGAAGATGACCTCGAGACGAGGAAAGTGTCCCGAGATACAGCGTTCAGAAAGGAGGCAGGGTCCAAGAAATCGAGACCGGCTCGCCACATTGATTGACGCCCGGTCTCCAGATGATGTCAGCAGCGCGATATTGGCATAACAAATGATTCAGGGGGTTCAGTGAAAAGAAACTTCTCTAGAGTGCTCGGCGCATTTGTCGTCGTAATATGTGCCGCCATGACCGGGGCCATCGCAACCGGTGGCCTTTCCGGGGCATCCACTACACACCGCGTGGCAGCGACGAAGCCTTTCACAATCTATTTGTCCAACAACTTCGTGGGCAATGACTGGCGCGTCCAGATGGAGAAAGAGGCGAGCGTCGCGGCCACGATGCCCTACTTCAAGGGCGAGGTCAAGCTGACGATCGTCAACGCGAGCAACAGCGTTACGGCTCAGATCGACTCGCTGCAGGCGATCGTAGCTAAGCATCCTGATGCCATTCTCGTCGACGCCTCGTCGCTCACCGCGCTCAACCCGGTCATCGACCGGGCGTGTGCCGCGGGGATAGTCGTGGTTAATTTTGACCAGCAGGTGAGCGCGCCCTGCGCTTACAGGATCTTCACGAACTTCGTTGTTGGTGAGCAGCTGAGCGCCAAGTGGATGGTCGCAAAGCTCAAGGGCAGCGGCAATGTCTTCGAGGACACCGGACTGGCCGGCGCGCCGATCAGCGCCACGATCAGCAATGCCTGGGCGAGCGTGCTCAAGAACTACCCGAACATCAAGGTCGTCGGGACCTACCAGGGTCAGTACGCCTTGGCACCGGAGCAAGAGGGCGTCGCCAGCCTGCTCGCGGCTCACTCGGACGTCAACGGCATCCTCACTCAGGGATACTGCACCGGAGCGATCAAGGCACTGCAGGCTGCGGGGCACGCCCTGGTCCCGATGCTCTGCCAGTCCTACAACCAGACTTATCTTGCACTGGTGCAGCAAAAAGGCGCCTCAGGCTTCATCATGGCCAACCCCGCATATCTTTCGATACTGGCTATGCGCACCGCGGTGGAGGTGCTTGAGGGCCACAGCCAGCCGAAGACCGACGAGCTCATTCCGCCGTGCTTCTACCACGGTGGCTCTTCGCCAGCAGGGGCTTCCTGCCAGCCGATCAAGCTCGGGGTCAACGCCTTCCCGAGCCTGTCCCCGGACTTGACCCTTCCGGTGAGCCCGCCCTTCATGACCATGAACCCGGCACAAGTGAACCCTTAGTCTCTGAGACAATGTGAACAAACGTGATCGGGCGCCTGCAGAAGAGTCTTCTCCTGCAGGCGCCCGGCACGCGCCCGACTAGGAAAGAAGCAGTGTGTGACGCCACCACCGAACGCGAGAGGTGACGCGGGAGAGAGCCTCCTTGTAGCCAGCGGAGTGAGTAAGGCATTCGCAGGTGTGCAGGCGCTGCGCGACGTGAGCTTCGAGGTCGTCGGAGGCGAGATGCACGCCCTTCTCGGCGAGAACGGGGCGGGCAAGTCGACCCTGATCAAGGTGATATCGGGGGTTTACAAGGCTGACGCCGGTGAAGTGCATTTCCGCGGTGGGCGATTCGCCCCTCGCGACCCTGACGAGTCGTCTCGCAAGGGTGTGGGGGTGGTGTTCCAAGAGCTCCCGCTCGTGCCCGACCTGACGGTTGCGGAGAACATCTATTTCAACCGCCAGCCGCTGACGCGCTTGCGCATGGTCGCTGGGCGCCGCATGCGCTCCCAGACGGAAGATCTGTTCGAGCAGCTCGGCTTGAAAGGGATCGATCCCGGGAGTCAGGTGCGGGACCTGTCGATGGCCGCCCGCCAGCTCGTCGCCATCGCCAAGGTTCTCGCGTACGATCCGCCCGTACTGGTGCTTGACGAGGCGACCTCTGCCCTCGGGCCGTCAGAAGTATCCTGGCTGCTCGAGCACGCCCGTCATCTGGCGGCGTCGGGGAAGGGGATCATCTTCATCTCGCACCGCCTTGCCGAGGTGCAAGCCGCGTGCGACCGCGTCACCGTGCTTCGCAACGGGGAGAGCGTGGGGACGTGGCGCCTCGACGAGGTGCGCGGGGAGGACCTCGTCTCGGCGATGCTTGGGCGTCGCTTGGGGCAGCTATATCCCGCCAGGCGCAGCGAGCCCGGCGAGAAGGTGCTGTTGTCGACGCGCGACCTGTCCACGACCCGACGCCTCCGAGGCGTGGACCTCGACCTGCACAGTGGGGAGATCCTGGGAATGTGCGGACTCGAGGGCCAAGGTCAGCTCGACTTGTTCCTCGCTCTCTACGGGGTCATCGGGTCGCACGGCTCGATCTCTGTGGAGGGCATCGTGCGTCAACTCCATTCACCCCGCGATGCCATACGGGCTGGGATCGGCATCGCCCTCGTCCCCGAGGACAGGAAGGGCGAGGGGATGCTTCCCTCTCTTTCCGTGCGCGAGAACCTTTCTTTGCCGAGTCTCGAACACTTGCAGCGTCTCGGGCTACTGCGTCGAGAGGCAGAGCGGGAATTTGTCGCCCCGGTTGTGAAGAATCTCCGAATCGGGCGCTTGGATCGCGAGCAGCTCGTCGGTACCCTTTCTGGCGGTAATCAGCAAAAGGTCGTGGTCGGGAAGTTCCTCCTTACAGGAGCAAAGATCCTCTTGTTCTACGACCTTACCCGTGGCGTCGATGTCGGGACCAAGGCGGAGATCTTTCGGATGATGGAGGACCTCGCGTACGGTGGCACGGGCATCCTTTACTACTCGAGCGATGTCACAGAGCTGGTCAACGTGCCTCACCGCGTTGCCGTCATGTTCGAGGGGCGCATCATTCGCGAGTTTGGCCACGGTGAGTGCGAAGAAGAGTCGCTGATCGCTGCAATGGTCGGCAGCACCGCCCAGCCCACGATGGTCGGGAGCTCCAAAGAGGCTGGGGAGGTGAGCATTTAGATCATGAGCGAGGTCAAGCTCGATGCGAGTCCGAGCTCTGATGACCGTCGACCTGCCCTTCTCAGCAGGCTGCCCGGGGAGCTGGGCGCCTGGACTCGGTCCAGCGACATCAGGCCGTTGGCTGCCTGGGTTCTCGCTTTGGCATTCCTGTTCACCTATGCCGCCTTGCAGCCAGGCACACTTTCCCACGAACAGCTGGGGATAATCTGCGCTGACGCCCTTCCTCTTGCTGCCCTGGGACTAGGTCAAGGGATCGTCATCCTCACTGCAGGGATCGATCTCTCAGTAGGAGGGGTGCTCTCCCTGTCGACCACGATCGCCGCTACGCATTTCACCGGCGGCGGATCGATCGTGCTCTGGGGGCTGGTGATCCTCGCCATCGGGGTTACGGCCGGCGCCATCAACGGACTTCTCGTCGGAAGGTTCGGGCTCCAGCCTTTCATAGTCACGTTGGCGACCTGGTCGATCTACGACGGCATCGCCCTCTACGTCCTGCCAGTGGAAGGTGGCCAGGTTCCCGTTGGATATTCGAATTGGATCAACAACTCAGCAGGCGGGCTGCCCAACGCAATCTGGGCGCTCATCGTGATGGTCGCCGTGTGGTTGTGGTTCAAGCGCACCAGAACGGCACGGCAGATCTACGCCGTCGGGTCCGACCGAGAGGGCGCCCGTATCGCGGGTGTCAACCTGGACCGTACCCTGGTGGTCACCTACGCAATCTCGGGGTTCTGCGCGGCGGTGGCCGCCTTGTTCTACGTCATGCTCACCGCCTCGGGGGACCCGACGTCGGGCGACTCGCTTATCCTTCCCTCAGTTGCCGCTGCAGTGATCGGCGGGACCAGCTTGTTCGGTGGCAAGGGAGGCTTCGTCGGCACCGTGGCCGGGGCACTGACCCTGACGCTTCTCGGCGACGTGATCTTCGTGTTCAACCTTCCGTCGTACTGGACAGTGGTGGCAGACGGCCTTCTTCTTATCGTTGCCGTACTGATGGGCGGCGCACTTCAGAGCTTGCAAGCCAGTCGCACGAGGAAGCGACAATGAGTCAGCCGCATGAGGAGGTCGCCACGACGCAGCAGGCCGACGGGGCCGCCACGACGCAGCAGGCCGACGGGGCCGCCGCGACACAGCAGGCCGACGGGGCCGCCGCGACACAGCCGGCCGACGCCGACGGGGCTGCCGCGACACAGCCGGCCGACGGGGCCGCCGTGACACAGCCAGCCGGCGGGGCGGGCGCAATTCAACTGAGGCGCCTGCTCCGGCGCAACCGGCCTGTGCTGTACGCCTACGGCTTGCTGCTCGCCCTGGCCCTGATCGGCCAGGTGATAACCGGAGGCTTCCTCGCCCCGTCCCACATCGACGAGCTGATCATTACAGGGGCTTTCATCGCCTTCGTGGCCTGTGGCCAGACCTTTGTGATCCTGACTGGCGGCGTCGACCTCTCCATACCGTGGACTCTGAACGGCGCGGCGGTGCTGCTCACCCTCTGGGCGGGGGGCGATTCTGCCCGTATGATCTGGCTCGTTCCCCTCCTCATCGTAGGGGGCGCCTTCATCGGGCTCCTGAACGGGGTGGGCGTGGCATTCTTGCGCATTCCTCCCATCATCATGACCCTCGGGATGTCGTCGGTGGTCGAGGGGGGGTTGCTCCTTTACACCAACGGTGGATCTGGCGGCAGTGCCCCTCCTGCGGACGTATACCTCGCGACACACCGCTGGAGCTATTTTCCGGTTGTCGCCATCTTGTGGATTGTGGTCCTGGTGGTGGCCACGATCGTGCTGGGCGCCACTCCGTTCGGACGCCGCCTCTATGCCGTCGGGTTGAACAGCAGGGTCGCCTACTTCGCAGGCGTCAGCGTCAAGCAGATCACGGTCTGCGTCTATGTCGTCAGCGGTATGGCGGGGGTCATCGCTGGCGTTGCGCTTGCCGGCTACGTGGGTGGGTCCTATCTGGGAATGGGAGACCCTTACCTCTTCGCGTCGGTGGCAGCGGTGGCGATCGGCGGAGCGTCGATACTCGGTGGCTCCGGAAACTACGTTGGCACCACGGCGGGAGCGCTGGCCCTTGCTGTCCTCGCTGCGCTGCTGCCAGTTCTCGGGTTTCCGCAGGCCGCGCTGGAGATCGTCTACGGCTGTGTCATTCTTGGGGCTATCGCGGTGTCGTCAGCCAAGGTGGGTGCCCGGCGCCGCACCGAGTAAGGCAGTCAGCAGCGGTTCCTGGAAGTGTCGGCGGGCTCTGGCGATGGGTCCCTCAACCAGGTGCCTAAAGCGGCTGTCTGGCCAGCCCGTCGGCGCTGAGCGTGACCGCAGAGGTGTCGACCAGCACGAGAGTCCGCCCTTCCGGGCGCAAACGGTTGTAGGTGGCAACGAATAGCCGAGGGTCGAGCGTCGCGTCCTCTCCGTAGTCGGCATCGCTCCAGAGCCCGTAATGGAAAGGGATAGCGAGTCGAGGACCCTGCAGCCAGGCGAGCAGCGCCGCCTCATAGGCGTTCATGTTCCCGTTCGTCCCGTTCATGCAAATGAGCGAGACGGTAACACCGCGGGTGTCGGTGACTATCTCCCGGTCGTACTCGGTGTCGCCACTGTGGTACACGCTCAGTCCGTCCGCCTCGAGCACGAACCCCACTGCGTCAGGCGTGGGCTCTGGTCCGAAAAAGTGCCGGGCGTGGACAGCACGGATGGACATGTCGCCAATCTCCAAGCGATCACCCCGGGACACTGCCACCGTGCGGGAAGGCTTTGCACCACTTTCCACGACCTTCTCCACAGCCATGGGCGGTCCGACGAAGGCGGTCCGGTCGTGGCTCAAGAAAGCGGCGATCGAGTCAGGATCGAGATGATCCTCATGACTGTGAGTGGCCACCAAGGCGTTGAGGTCGGCTTCGGCCGGGTTGAGCGGAGCGGGGACGTTGCGGGCGATCCCGTAGGAGCGTGTGACAGAGTCGGACAGGTACGGGTCGACCGCGACTATGGTGCCACCCGAGCTCTTGAAGACCACCCCGGCCTGGTACAGCCACCACAGCACGAGGGTTCCGGCACGCACTCTCGTCGTTTCGATCTCCTGCCACAGACTTCCGGGGGTGTCCATGCTCACTCCTTTACGAGCGGATAACGTCAGGGAGAAGCCGCCTATGGCTCACGCGGACGGTCGCGTGCTGAGCCGGAGAAGAAGTTAGATTAGGCGGCTGGGATGGTCGCATGTTGACGAAAGGGACTCTTCGAGGCGCAGATGGCACACCTTGTCGTGGTCTGCGAGCCCTGAGCGCACCTTCTCCCGAAGCGGTCAAGGAGCGGTCATCCACTGGAGCCCCGTTCGATGTCGTTAGCGACTTTCTCGATAATACCGGTAACAAGGTCGTTATCTCGGCCTGCTCGGGCCCTCGGCTGCTTACGTCCAGGGCATTGTCGGCGCGCCACAGCCCGCAGCACCGCGTTCCGGGCGGCTTGAGTTTTCGCTGGTTGCACATCGGGCTCGCCCAGCCAAAGGCCACCCGATTGCAGTCTTGTCGCCGGGTAAAACATGATGTATGATTATCAATTATGGTGACCTCCCTTGGCGAATCGGTCTCGAATGACGCCCCACGTCGCGTCCAGCGAGGTGGGCTCTCCAACATAAGTACCTACAAGGTTGCTGTCTACAACACCTTGAGGGAGGAGATTAAGACGCTCGAGCTGCAGCCGGGCGAGCGACTCGTGGAGGAATTCCTCTCGGCTCGGTTCGGGATCTCGAAGACGCCCATTCGCGAGGCGTTGCTACTGCTGCAGAGCGATCGTCTCGTCGAGCTGATACCGCACGTCGGCGGGACGGTGACCTGGATGTCACTGGCGGAGTACGAGCAAGAGCTGTTCCTGCTCGACTCCCTCGAGCTCCCCGCACTCGAGCTGGTCGCGAAAAGGGCGAGGGCAGAAGACATGGCACGATGGGACTCTCAGGTTGCTGAGATCCGGCGCCTGTTTCGCTCGAAAGACACGATCGCGTATCGCTCGATTGTGTCGGCGCTCCATGAGGACATTTTCAGCCTCAGTGGGTACCCGCGGCTCGTGGGACTCATCGCCTCGATACAGAAGCTCCTTTTTCGCTACAGCGTCTTGTTCATAGACCGGGACCCGTCGAGAAAACCGCGTGAGAACGAGCTCGAGATCGTCACGATGCGAGTCCAGCATCTGCGAGAGCGCGACGCAGCCGCCGCAGCCGCGGTGGTGCGCCGCCGGCATGCGGAACAGTTCAAGCGGGCCAAAGAACGGGTGGAAGCAAGGGATCCTCTGGTGATGCGTTACATGCAGGAGGGGCGGTGAGGCCTCGCATCGTGACCGCAACCGGTTCACGGAGAGCCTGGCCCGTGGCGCCGTGACCGCTAATGCGGAGCGCGGCCGCGTGCCGTGCAGTTAACAGCAGCGAGCTTAGTAAGGAGAGGCGCTGGTGAAGGTCTTCAACACTGATATTCCGCGGAGTGAGTTGCTCCGCCGCGTCGGTAACTTCGCCCAGGTGGGAGGGGTCGAGCTCCTCGCCCACGAGGAAGGTTACGCGCGGGGCTCGCGCTTTTTGGACTTTCGAACCGGTAGTGGCTTCCGCTTTGCGGTTGAGGTCGACCGAGGCATGGATCCGGGCTACGCCGAGTTCAACGGCGCCTCTCTCGCGTGGCTGTCGCCGAAGTTGTTTCCTGCGCCCGCGTTCTGGGAGAACGACGACCACTCGTGGGTGCGCTACGTTCTTGGTGGCTTGTGCAACACCGCCGGGCTTGTGATCATCGGTGATCCGCAGACGGTCGACGTGTCGCACTTCAAGTTTCACTCGCGTCACACGGACCGTTACGGGACACACGATCGGATCGGCATCGTCCCGGCCAGCCACTTCACCTTCGGCGAGCGCTGGGACGGTGAGCGCTGCTTCCTCTGGGCTGAGGGAACCGTCCGCCAGGAGATCGTCTATGGCGAGAACCTGCTCCTTACCCGCCGCTACGAGGCAGAGGTGGGGACGAGTTCGTTCACGTTGCGCGACGTCGTTCGCAACGACGGCTTCTATCCCACGCCTCACCAACTTCTCTACCATTTCAACATCGGCTACCCGGTGGTCGACGACGGTGCCGAACTCCTCGCAACCGTGTCAGGGCCTGTCGCTGGCTCGATATTCGCGGACGACCAGGGGACAACGGAGCGTTACCGCTCGTTCTCCGCGCCCGAGGCGCAGTTCTACGCCGAGGCCTACGAGCTCCCGCGCACGGCCGGGGCGGACGGGCGTGTCGCCACCGCGGTGGTCAACCGGGGCTACAACGCCATCGACGGCGGGTTCGGCGTATACGTCAGCTACGACCCGACAAACCTTCCCGTCTACCTCGAGTGGCGGATGATGGGCGAGGGACTCTACGCCGTCGGGATGGAGCCGTCGACCAACGGGTTCAAGACCGTCCCAGAGCTGATCGCCGAGGGCTTCCCGGTGATGATGGAGCCGGGCGAGGAACGTACTTACGAGCTCGAGTTCGGCGTGCTCGCCGGTGGTCAGGCGATCGACGCCTTCGCGGCGTCACTTCCGCCCCAGGGGGCTCGGGTCGTCTGATGGCCAAGATCTTCATCCCGTCAATCGGCGTCGCCATGGAGGAAGCACTCCTCGTGGGATGGCTCAAGCAGCCGGGCGAGGAGGTCGCGGCCGAGGAAGCGGTTGCCGAGATCGAGACAGACAAAGCCACCATGGAGCTCACGAGCCCGGTCAGCGGGAAGATGGGCTCTCACCTGTTCGAGCCCGGTGCAATCATCCCGGTGGGGGCCACCATCGCCGAGGTCCTTGAGGAGGGTGAACCAGACGCTGCTGAGCCCGGCACGCCCGAGGCTCCAACGCTGAACACTGAGCCGGCAGCAGCGCCGACAGCTCCGGTCGTCCCGGCTGCGGCCGAAAGCGGACCTGCGCCGCGCGCACTCAGTCCGCGGGCTCGTCGCATGGCCCGGGAGCGTGAAGCTGAAGCTCCCCCGAAAGCCGAAGCTCCTCCGCAAGCAGAGCGCTTTCGTGCGCTGATCGCGGCCAAAGTAGCGGAGTCGTGGAAGGAGATCCCGCACTTCGCGGTCACTCGGGAGGTGGACGCCGAGCCGATGCTCGCCACTCTCGATCACTTGCGCATGGGTGACCCCGAGCCGGTGCCGACCCTGACCGACCTGCTGCTGCGCGCGCTCGCTCTTGGTCTACGCGAGTACGGGCAGGGCAACGCTGACGACGTTGGGCTTGCAGTTGCCACCGACCACGGAGTAGTTATCCCGGTCGTCCACGACGTGCTGGGGCGCGACGCCGCGGCTCTGGCTGCAGCGCGAAAAGCGGCGATCGAGCGCGCCCGGTCGGGACGTCTGAGCGCTGAGGACCTCGCGGCTTCTGCGTCTTCCACCCTGTCGAACCTGGGCTCTTTCGGTGTCGACCAGTTCACCGGCATCATCGCCGTCGGCCAGACGAGCCTGCTCACCGTGGGACGAGCAGCGCCTCGCGTGGTGGCGGACGACGCCCGAACGTTGAGAATCCGGACGAGCTTCATAGCCACGCTCAACGTGGACCATAGAGTCATCGACGGAGCTGCAGCGGCGCGACTCCTTGCTGCTTTCGCCGGTGCAGCAGAGGCCATGACCTCGACCTTCTAGGAGCGACAGATGACCAATAGTCAAGCAACGGTTCCCGAACCGGAGACCCTCGTCGACATCGACCTGACTGGGCTCCCGCTCGGCGAGCTCGGCGAATGGCTCGAGACGATGCTCATCATCCGGGAGTTCGAGGACTCACTCGAGCCGTTCACGAGGACCGGGCAGATCCCCGGCGACGTCCACCAGGCCTCGGGCCAGGAGGCGGTGGCCGTCGGCGTCATGCGCGCGCTCGCACCAACCGACATCGTCGCGAGCCCGCACCGTCCCCATCACCACGCCTTGGCCAAGGGTCTGACACCTCGGGCTGTGATGGCCGAGCTCTGGGGTCGCGCGACGGGATGCTCGGGTGGTCGGGGTGGGACGATGCACCTGAATGACTTCTCGCTGGGTTACTTCGGATCTAACGGGATCGTTGGCGGCGCACTAGGAATCGCCATGGGCGCTGCGCTCGCCGCGAAGCTCCAGCACACGAAGCAGGTCTGTGTCGGCTTCTTCGGTGATGGCGCAGCCAACACGGGCAGGACATGGGAGTGCGTCAACTTCGCCGCACTGGAAAAGCTTCCGTTGATTGCCGTCTGCGAGAACAACCAATATGCCGTTGAGACCTACGTCGGGCGCGCCACCTCAGGCAAGTCGATTGCCGACCGGGCTGCCGGGTTCGGGCTGCCCGCCGTGCAGGTCGACGGTCAGGACGTGAGTGCTGTCTACAAGGCGGCGACCGAGGCACGAGCGCGAGCCATGAACGGGGAAGGGCCGTCATTCATCGAAGCGGTCACCTACCGATATCACGGGCACCAGACAAACGAGATAGTCAACTACCGGACGGGGGACGAGGTCGAGCACTGGCGTCTGACGAGAGACCCGATCGAACGTCTGAGGCACGCGCTCGAAGAGGCAGGCCTGCTCGAGGCAAGCAAGTACGAGGAGCTCGTGGCCAACGCGCATGAGGTGGTACAGGATGCGATCCGCTTCGCGGAAGAGTCACCGACACCTGACCCGGCGACGGCGGCCGAGGGCGTTATTGGCCTTGCCCTGGACTCGAAAGGAGCCGAATGAGCCAGTTGGTGACGGTCGGACAGGCTTTCCAGCAGGGCTTGCGCGAGGAGATGTTGCGCGACGACACGATCTTTGTGTTGGGCACGGACCTGTTCATTCGCGGCGGCCACTTCGCGCAGGTCAAAGGTATCGGTGCAGAGTTCGGGCCGGAGCGAGTGATCGACAGCCCGATCTCCGAGGCAGCCATGGTCTCGGCAGGCGTCGGCGCAGCCTTGAACGGTATGCGACCGGTGGTCGATCTCAACTTCATCGACTTCGCCTTCGGGGCGATGGACGAGATCGCGAACCAGGCGGCCAAGGCTCGCTATCTCTGGGGCAGGCCCGTGCCCCTGGTCATCCGAGCCTCTTCGGGCATCACGCTCTATGCGGCGCAACACAACAACAGTCTCGAGTCGTGGTTCATGCACACGCCCGGCCTGCTCGTCGTGATGCCGTCGAATGCGGCCGATACCAAGGGGATCATCAAGTCCGCCCTGCGGGGTGAGGACCCCGTCATCTTCCTCATGCACAAGAGGCTGACGGGTGCCCGCGGCGAGGTCGGGGGTCCGGACGACTATGTGCCGATCGGCAAGGCTGCCGTCGCCCGAGAGGGTCGCAGCGCGACGGTCGTGTCGTCAGGGATCGTTGTGGGGAAGGTCCTCAAAGCCGCCGAAATCCTCGCGGCTGACGGCATCGAGATCGAGGTGATCGACCTGCGAACGATCTTCCCGCTCGACATGGACCTGATCGAGGGCTCGGTGCGCAAGACCGGGCGGGCGCTTGTCGTGACTGAGGAGCCGCCGTACGCGAGTGTCGCCTCCGAAGTGGCCGCGTCAATCCAGGAGAACGCCTTCGAGTACCTAGATGCGCCTATCACCCGTGTGACCGCGGCTCACTCGCCGATCGCCCACTCGCCGCAGCTAATGGAGGCGCTGATCCCTCAGGTCGAGGGGATCGTCACCGCGGTGCGGCGTTCGTTCGAACGGTGGCCCAGCAGCGAGCAGTAGCGGGCAGGGTCACCCGGACTGTCCCGGAGTCATACCCAGAGCCGCCAGCGCCTTGTCCTCACGCGCGTAACGCCGCGGCGAGTGGTCGGTAGCTGACTCCCACCAATTGGCGTATTCCTCAAGCATTCGGCGATTGCCCGTGGTGATGTTCGCACCGAGCTCCCTCGTGAGCTTCGACCCGTCGAGCACGTAGTGCTCTGACGGGTAAGGGAAGACGAGGTTGGCAAGGTCGACAGTAGCCAGGGCGACGTCGAGGGCGCTCTCGTCGATCGGAACGATCTTCGCCGCGATTCCGAGCACGTCGGCGCACAGCTCCACCCATCCCCGGTTAGTGATGGCGCGGCTGTACGTGCAGTTGTATGCCTGGCCCGCAGCCATGTCCGGGCGCTCGATGGCCGCGATGAGCGCGCGGGCGACGTCGTCGATGTACACGAACTGGTTGAGAGCCTGTCCCCCGTCTGGCAAGAGGATCGGGCGCCGGGCCTCGAGCCTTGAGAAGACGAATGACTCGCGGTCCGCGAAGTTGCCCGGGCCGAGGATGAACGGGAAGCGGAAGCATGTCACCGCGTAACGACCCAGTGCGTACGCCTCCCAGAGGACCTTCTCCGACGCGACCTTCTCTTCGCCGTATCGACCCCAGATCGGATTGGGCCCGAACGGGGTCGACTCCGGCCAGGGCAGCTCCGGCGACGGGCGATAGACGGCACCGCTCGAGACAAAGACGTAGTGCGCGACTCGTCCCGCGAGGGCCTCGGACGCCGCCTTCGTCCAGTCCGAGAAGTATCCGGACAAGTCCAGCACCGCGTCGAAACGGGCATCGCCGAGCCCGGCCAGGCCGTCTGGATGCGAGCGGTCGCCCGTGATCGACCTTGTGCCCGCGGCTGGTGGACCCGTGATGCCACGATGCAGGACCGTCACGTCAGCGCCTGCACCCACCAAGAGCCGGCAGACACGGAGGCCGACGAAGCGCGTGCCGCCGAGGACGAGAACCTTCATGACCGATCCTCAGTCCTTCGTGCCGCCGGCGTTCAACGCCAGGTTGCCGCCGTCGACGGGAAGCACGACGCCGGTGACCATCGAGGCGGCGTCAGAGACGAGGAACAGCACCGGCCCGACCATCTCGGCCGGCTCGC
>JBKQMT010000178.1:0-11628 GCA_052146595.1 Acidimicrobiales bacterium | reverse complement strand
AGGGCACACGCCGGAGAGCAAGTCACCTTGCTCGTGGCTGACCGAGACGTGAGGGTCGTGAGCGCAGACGGCGAGATCCTCGCCGAGTTCACGATTGACCCGACGAAGAACTACCAACCAAGGAAGGAAAATGCTTAGGGTTGTCCGGGATGTCTCGCGACAGCCGTCCGGGATGTCTCGCGACACAACACGGCGGAGGGAGTGGGATTCGAACCCACGAGGCTCATCACCCAACGGTTTTCAAGACCGTCGCATTCGTCCGCTCTGCCATCCCTCCAAGCTGGTCCTCCTCACCACTCGCCGACCCGCATCGCCATGGTCCAGCCCACGGCCCCAGCTCCGTGGGCACTGTCAGGTTAGGTGAACAGACCTCGGATGTCTGCTGCGCCGCCGTTGCCAGCGGACTCGTCCGGCCGCACACGTGATCGCAGGCTCCTCAACCAGACGTCCGCCTCGGCTCGCGCCGCAGCGACCTGTGCGCGCTCTTCCGCACCACGCTCACCGAACACGGGGTAGGAGCCAAGGAACTTCACGGAGGCGAGCTTGCCGTGCAGCTCCTTCAGGCAGTCGCCGACGACCTCGTCGTTCAGATGCCCCTCGAGCTCGATGACAAAGCAGTAGTCGCCTAAGCCGAGCTTGGTCGGGCGCGACTCGATCTTGGTGAGGTTCAGGTCCCGTGCCGCGAACTGCCCGAGGATCTGGTGCAGGTTGCCGGGGCGGTCGGCTTGTTGAAAGCAGACAAGGCTCGTGCGGTCGTGGCCGGTGGGCGCGGGCAGGACGCCCGGAGCCACCAGCACGAAACGGGTCTGGTTGCCAGCGTGGTCCTCGACAGCTTGAGCGATCGTCGCCAGGCCGTAGAGACGCCCCGCCAGCGCAGGGGCGATGGCGGCGGTCCCATCCGGCACGGCCTCGCCGACGAAGCGGGCTGCTTCGGCCGTCGAGGGCGCGTGCTCCAGCCGGGCGTCGTGGAGACGCTCGCGCAGGAAACGCCGGCACTGGGCGAGAGCGACCGGGATGGACACGACCCGGCGGATGGCGCCGATGTCCGTGCCTGCAGGCGCGAGAAGGTCGAGGTGGACGTCGAGCACGTGCTCGAGCTGGATGAACAGCTCGACCTCGAAGACCAGGTGGTCGAGGGTGGCACTGACCGTGCCGTCGATCGAGTTCTCTATCGGGACGAAGGCGGCGTCGACCTCGTGACGCTGCGCCGCGTCGAGGGCGTCGGCGATCGTCGACATCGCGATCGGCCGTGCCTCGGCCAGGGAGGGGATCGACAAGAGCGCTTCCTCGCTGAAGGTGCCTTCGGGCCCCAGGAACGCGATCGAGCGCCAGGCCTGCGCCGGTGTGGCCATGAGGGCAGGATAGTGACACCCATGGACGAGCTCGAAATCAGGAGGCTGATCGACGACCTGCGGTCGGGCGCCTGCTCACCCGACGACGCCGTGGCAAAGCTGAGGCGCCTACCGTTCGCGGAGCTCGGTTTCGCCAAGGTCGATCACCACCGGGCTCTGCGCCAAGGGCTGCCCGAAGCCGTCTACGGGCCGGGCAAGACTCCCTCTCAGTGTGCAGCCATCGTCGCCGAGATGCTCGCCGCCGGGAACAGCGGACCGGTCATCCTGACCCGGGCCGATGAGGAACAGGTCGCGGCCTCGCTGCACGCCTCCCCCGGCGGGCTCCGGACACCCCTCGAGCCAGAGACAGGACGTCTCAGCACTGTCGTCTGGCGGGAGCGGTCGGAACGACCCTGGCACGTGCTCGTATGCACGGCCGGGACGGGAGACCTGCCGGTGGCCGAGGAGTGCGCGGCGGTCCTTCGTGCGCTCGGCTTCCACCCCTCGCTCCTCGGCGACTGCGGGGTGGCGGGTGTTCACAGGCTCTTCGCGTCGATCGAGGACATCACCGGCGCCGACGCCGTCGTCGTCGTGGCCGGGATGGAGGGGGCTCTGGCAAGCCTTGTCGCCGGGCTCACGCCGGCACCGGTCATCGCAGTTCCGACAAGCGTCGGCTACGGCGCCTCGCTGGAAGGAGTGACGGCGTTGCTTGCCATGCATGCCTCTTGTGCGGCCGGGATCACAGTCGTGGGGATCGACAACGGTTTCGGCGCCGCGTGTGCTGTGGGGAGGTTGCTCCGATGACGACGAGGACGGGCAAGCGTCGGGCCAAGTTGGTCCCGGAGGCGGCACCGACCGGGAGCGGGAGCGGGACGGGCAGGCGCGTCGCCTGGTTTCACTGCTTTTCTGGCATCGCTGGGGACATGGCGCTCGGCAGCCTCGTCGACGCCGGCGCCGATCCGACCGAGCTCGAGCACATGTTGGACCGCCTTCCGATCGACGGATGGTCGCTCAACTTCGAGCCGGTGCTGCGCAACGGCATCGCCGCCACCCAAGCCGTCGTGAAGGTGCGCGACGACGCCGTCGTGAGGACTTTCCCCCACGTGATGGCCATTCTGGAGGAGGCCCGGCTGCCCGAACGGGTACGCGACCGTGCCACCGCGGCGTTCTCCCTCCTCGCCACGGTCGAAGGGCGACTCCACCGGCGCCCGGTGTCACAGGTGCACTTCCACGAGATCGGTGGCCACGACACGATCGTCGACATCGTCGGGACCGCTTCGGCCCTCGAGCTGCTCGAGGTGGCCACGGTCTCGGCGAGCGCCGTTGCCACCGGGCTCGGGATGGTCCGTAGCGCCCATGGCATGCTCCCCAACCCGGCACCGGCGGTGGTCGAGCTGCTCGAAGGCATTCCCACCCAGGGCAGGGACATAAGCGTCGAGCTGACGACCCCAACGGGAGCCGCCATGCTGGCCGCCTGGGGCTCGGCTTTCGGGCCGATGCCGGCCATGACGATCGAGTCGACCGGCTTCGGAGCCGGCACGCGGGAGCTCGACGACCTGCCGAACTGCACCCAGGTCGTGATCGGCTCGCCAGCGGAGTCGATCCGGGCTTCGTCTTTCGGGCAGGGCCAGCAGCTCGTCCAGCTCGAGGCGAACCTCGACGACGTCACCGGCGAGACCCTGGCGCATGCCGTCGAGGCACTTCTCGGCGACGGCGCGCTCGATGCCTGGGTCACGCCCGTTCTGATGAAAAAGGGCCGGCCCGGTCATGTCGTGAGCGTCCTTTGCGACCCCGTCCTCGTCGGCGACCTCCGCCGTCTCTTGGTGCACGAGACGGGCACCCTCGGGGTGAGGGCGCACTCGGTCGAACGTTGGGCGGTGCCGCGCGAGCTGCTCGACGTCGAGGTCGACGGCTACCGAGTGCGCATAAAGGTCAGCCCGGGCCGTGTCAAGGCCGAGCATGCCGATGTCGCCCGCGTCGCGGCAATGACCGGGCTCCCTCTGCGCGAGGTTGCCGCCCGGGCCGAGGCCGCCTGGATGCGACAGCTCGACGCCACGAAGCCACCGGTTCCCCGCGACCCCGGGCCAGGGCCGATCACCCCGATGCGATCCTGATCTTCACTTCGTCGGTCTGACCGACGCCCGGCGGCGGCGCTGTCACGGGCCCTTCCGGGAGACTGCCGGTGCCGACCGAGGCCCAGAGCGTGTACGCCCTTCCCGTCGATACCGCGAGCGGGGGCAGCGTCACCACGACAGAGGAACCCGGCGTGAGGCGACCGATCCGCAGGCCCGACGAGTGGGTGGCTGCGCTCGGACGCCCCGGTCCGCTCTGGTTCCCGTTCGGGCTGGATGGCGACTCTGGAACCGCTGCCGCAGCGGCCCAGACGCGCGAGATCGGCGCGTTGCCGGCGTTCGCCACCACGAGGACGACCGAGACGCGCTCGGTCGGGGGCAGGACCGAGGTCGAGCCGAGTGGGGGCAGCTGCATCGTCGTGGTGGTGGAGGTCGAGGTGGAGGTCGTCGTCGAGGTGGAGGTCGTGGTCGGAGATGTCCTAGCCCCCGGGAGCGTCGTCGAGGTCGTTGTGGACGTGGAAGTGGTCGTGGGCGCGGGGAGCGCAATGGTCGTCGTGGGCAGCCCGTTGATGCGCACCACCGGTGGCTGCACGGTGACCGCCACGATCACGAGCTCCTGGTGGACCTGCAGCTGGGGCCAGCCCGACAGCTGGGCGACCCAAGCCGTCGCCGGTGTGCTCGTCCATGACGCCGGGTCGACGACCCATCTCGAAGCCGGGAGGCGGCCCCGACCGCTCGAGCGTGGCAGCGAGCGCACAAAACTGCGGTAGTCCCTGTCGCCGGCAATCAGCTCCTTGCCCGCCCGCACGACGAGGTTTGCCGCCCTGGAGCGGACCTGCACGGCCGGAGCCGGCCCGATCGCCAGCTCGACGGCTCCGGCAAGGTCCCGCGAACCGCGGGCCCGGGCGTCAAGCGTGGCCTGCAACAGCTGGCTCGAGCGAGCCGTGGGCGCTGGCACACCCAAGACGCCCAGTTGAGCCTGGTTCTCCGACGTTCCCGTGACGAGGTCGCCAAGGGCCTGTTCGAGGCTCGTGCGGTCGAGCGAGCCGGCGCCGTTGCGCACCAGGTGCATCGTCGCGGCTAGCGTCGTGGACTCGTCGACGACGGGGATGACCTCGGCGACGTAGGTCTCGGCCGCGACACGGCTGGACGCGCGGCCAGAGCGCACGACGTCGGCTGCGACCTCGCCGACGACGACGCCCAGCACCATGACCGCCACCACCACGGCCACGATGCGCCCGGTCGAGCGACGCCCGGGCGGAAAGCTACCCCGTCGCCAACCTGTAGTCATCGCCGAAGAACCTACCCCTTGTGCCGACGACGACCCGGAAGACAAGTCCGACGGCGCCCGCTCGGAGCCCTGGCCCAGCTTGCGATGACGCTCCCGGAGGCCGCGGTCCGTACCCGACAGGCTTCACCTCCGGGCCAGGGTCACTCTCCGGCAGCGCCTCTGGCCACGCTCACCTGGCTCTTGGTCGATCGCCAACTGACCGTTGGCCGGATGGCGTCGAATTCCACCCGGTCCTTGTGGCGCCTTGCGGTCTCGATCAGCACCTCGATCGTGGCGTCTTCCAGGAAGTGGGGCTTGAGACCGAGCGCTGGCAACTGGGTGGCCACTGCCTGGTAGTAGTGCTCTTCCTTCTCCACGCGCGGGTCGGGAACGCTGTCTATGACGACGTCACCCCCGGCGACCTTCGCCGTCCACTCGGCAAGCTGGTTCACCGAGAACGACTCGGTGAACTGGTTGAACACCCGGTACTCGCCGGCTTGCGGGGGATTGACGCACGCCAGCTCCACGCAGGCGAGCGTGTCGCGGATGTCCAGCATCCCTCGCGTCTGGCCGCCTTTGCCATAAACGGTGAGGGGGTAGCCGACCGCCGCCTGAACCGCGAAACGGTTCAGCACCGTCCCGAACACCCCGTCGTAGTCGAAGCGGGTCAGAAGGTCGCGGTGCATCAACGTCTCCGGCGTCACCTGGCCGTAGACGATCCCCTGGTTCAAGTCGGTCGAGCGAAGGCCCCAGATCCGGCAGGCGAAATGGATGTTGTGGCTGTCGTGGACCTTTGACAGATGGTAGAAGGAACCCGGCTGCTTCGGGTAGGGCAGCAAGTCGGTGCGGCCCTTGTGGGTGATCTCGATGAAGCCTTCCTCGATGTCGATGTTCGGGGTTCCGTACTCGCCCATCGTGCCGAGCTTGACGAGATGGATGCTCGGATCGATCTCGGCGATGGCATAGAGCAGGTTCAAGGTGCCCACCACGTTGTTCACCTGGGTGTAGACCGCGTGCCGGCGGTCGATCATCGAGTAGGGCGCGGAGCGCTGCTCGGCGAAGTGGACCACCGCCTCGGGGGCGAATTCCCTTAAGGTCTGCTCGACGAACACGGCGTCTGTCAGGTCGCCTATGAAGGGCTGGACCACGTTGCCCGAGACTTCCTTCCAGGTCGTGATCCGTCTCTGTAACTGTCGGATTGGCACCAGGCTGTCGACACCCATCTCGTCGTCGTAACTCCGCCGGGCGAAATTGTCGACGACGCCGACGTCGTGGTTACGCGCGGACAGGTGCAGCGCGGTCGGCCAGCCCAGGTAGCCGTCGCCACCGAGTACGAGAATCCTCATCGGTCTTTCCTTCTCCTTGTCGATCGCGGGTCGTACGCTGCCCAGTTCGCGTAATTGACCGGGTGTTCTTGCTTGGTGCCGCGACAAAATAGCTCCCGAGAGCTTCCAATGCCGGACTCACGGGACGCCTTGAAGCGACCCCCAGAGGACGCCCGGCGGAGAGTTTATCCAACAAGGTGCCGCCGAGGCGACTCTTGTGGATACCCTTAGGCATCTCGCCATTCCGGCGAGCGATCAGGTCGGACTTCTGGAGTCCCCGCAGTGGACACACGTTTCTACCTCGATGTCAACCGTTTCGCCGCGCGAACGGCCTGGGCTCACGGCGTGCTCGCGTTCTTCGCCCGGCCCTCCGCTCTCGTGATCCTCGCGGTCCTTCTTGCCCTGGCCCTTGCTCGCGCCCGAGTGACCGGCTTTGGAGGTTCCGACATCGACCAGATCGCTGCCCTCGTTTGGGCAGCCATCGGCACCGCGCTGGCTTACGCAATCTCGCTGCCGGTCGTGCACCTGGTCGGGCGCGCCCGACCGTTCCTCGCTACGCCGCAGGCAGCGGTGCTCGTGGCGAGACCGACCGGGTTCAGTTTCCCGAACGAGCATGCCGTGCTCGCCGGAGCGTTTGCCGCCGCGCTCTGGTTGAGCCGCGCCCGGCTGATGGCGGCGATCGCGACCCTGCTCGCGATCATCGTCGCCTTCGCGCTCGTCTACACCGGCACGGCCTATCCCGGCGATGCCGTCGGCGGTCTCCTCCTCGGAGCGCTCGTGAGCCTTGCCCTCTACCCCTTCGCGATCGGCTCGCTGCGGGACCTGGCCCATGCCGTCGCCCGTTCGCCCCTCAAGGTCCTGGTCGGAGGCGGCAGTCACGGAGGCTCAGTCGGGCCGGGGCCGGCTTCTCGCCCGGCGCTCGTCGGCGAGAGCGGTGCAGTCCGCATCCTCTCGCCCGAGGAGGTCCGGGCCGGTCGCACCAAGCCGAGCGGTCACGCCGGCCCGGTTCGGATTCTGCCCCCGGGGCAAACGGGCAACGGTAGCATTCTGCCGTCCGACGACACGGGAGGAATACGCGTCCTCCCACCCGACGAGACGGGGTCGGGATCCGGAGCCGGCACAGCCCGGAGCTGAATCCAAGCTGGTCACCGAGGCACCTCGGTGCGAAGCTCGCGACAACGCCGGTGTGGCGCAGCTGGAAGCGCAGGCGACTTGTAATCGTCAGGTCGTGGGTTCGAGTCCCACCACCGGCTCGGTGTGATGTCGCGGGACATCGGAGACGATGTGTGGCGACATCGTAGACAATCGCTTCATTTCCTGGACTGATAACCGCGGCTCGGATCGGATGGACGGCTCGGATCGGATGGACGGGCTCGGATCGGATGGACGGATCGGACGGGCCGTGAGCTCAGCGGTAGTCGCGCGGGATCGTGAAGATCCCGCCTTTTGGGCGAGCGCCCTGGTCCTCGGCCGGGGCCGGTTGCGACTGGCCCGAGCCGCCGGGGCCCGTCGAGCTGCCACCCGTCGAGCCGCCGGTGCTCGTCGATCCGCCATCGCCGCCAGCAGGGGCACCGGCCATAACGGGCACGAGCTCGACGTCCTCGTCGAGTGGCAGCGGGTCCAACCTCAACTCGACATCGCCAGGACGCGGCTCGCTTGGAACCGTCGTGTAGCCGCCCTCGCTCGAGCGCAGGATGACGTTCGCACGCTTGCGCTGCCCTGCTGTAGGCACGCTCTGCAATTCCTTGCAGATCTGGTAGGCGACCGGGTACACGATCAAGGGCACGAGGATCACCAGGAAACGGAAGGACGTCAGCACGACGTTGAGTGAGATCGACAGGTAGTTCGCCAGGACGTCGGTCGCGCTCGCTCCGAAGAGCACGAAATAGAAGGCGAACACCGCCGCACCGAACGCCGTCCGCTTCGGCTTGTCTCGCGGGCGGTCCAAGATCTGATGATCGGCGTAATCGTGGGTCAGTTTCGCCTCGATGAAGGGCCACGCCTGCAGGACGCCGAAGGTGATGCCCGGCAGCAGGATGGCGGGAAAGAAGACGTTGGGGATCATGTGCCCGAAGCCGACTATCTCCCAGCTCGGCATGATGCGCAGCGCCCCGTCGAGCCAGCCCATGTACCAGTCCGGTTGCACCGCATAGCTCACCTTGTAAGGGACGTAAGGACCGTACAGCCAGATGGGGTTGATCTGGAACGCGGCGCTCAAAAAGCCCGTAACCGCGACGACGAGGAGCATGAAACCGCCCGACTTGGCGGCGAAGTTCGGCCACAGGGGCGCTCCGACGACGTTGCGCGAAGTCTTTCCCTTCCCTGGGAACTGCGTGTGCTTCTGGCGCACGAGCATCCCGAGATGGGCTCCGAGGAGCCCGACGATCACCGCTGGGAGGATCAGCACGTGGAGGATGAAGAACCTCGGGATGATCGCAGTACCAGGGAAGTTGCCGCCGAAGAGGAAGAAGGCCATGTAGCTGCCTATCAACGGGATCGACTCCACGATGGAGAAGGAGATGCGGATGCCGGTCCCCGAGACGAGATCGTCGGGCAGCGAGTAGCCGAGGAAGCCGTTGAATATGGCGAGGATGAGCATGGTCGAGCCCACTATCCAGTTGAGCTCGCGGGGCTTGCGGAACGCCCCGGTGAAAAAGACGCGGAGCATGTGGACGACGATCGAGCCGACGAAGATGTTCGCCGCCCAATGGTGCATCTGGCGCATCAGCAGGCCGCCGCGCACGGCAAAGCTCAGGTTGAGCGTCGAGGCGAAGGCCTCTGAGACGGGCTGGCCGCGAAGCGGTCCGTAAGAGCCGTTGTAGATGACGATCTTGCTCGAGGGCACGAAGTACAAAGTCAGGAAGATACCCGTCCCCAAGAGCACGATGAACGAGTAGAGGGCGATCTCGCCGATCAAAAAGGACCAGTGATCGGGGAAGATCTTGTTGACCATCCGGCGGCCCGAGCCCGAGATCCCGAGGCGCACGTCGAACCAGTTGAAGATTGGGTCAATCATTGCCCCGCTCCCAGTAGCCGGGTCCCACTGGCTCGTCGTAACCGTCCTGGGCGCGGAAATAGCCTTCGGCGTCGATGTAGAGGGGAAGCTGGGGCAGCGGCCGGGGCGCCGGTCCGAAGATCGGGATGGCGGCGTCGGTGACGTCGAACAAGGACTGGTGGCACGGGCAGAGCATCTTCTCGGTGAGTTCCTCGTAGAGGCCCACGGGGCACCCGGCGTGCGTGCACACCTTGGAGAAGGCGATGTATCCGAGCGGCGCCCAGGTCGCACGCTGCTGCGCGAACTGCTGCGGCGGCTTCATGTACCCGCTCTCCAGAAGGGTTACGTGGATGAGCATGGTCTGGGAGTAGGCGCCGCCGACGTCGTCGGGGGGGAACACCGTTATGAACCCTCCCACCTCGATGTCGGCCGGCTTTATCTTGCGACCGGTTACGTCGACGAGATAGGCGCCTTTGCGCCAGGCCGTCTTGCGCAGGGTCGTCTTCGGGAGCGGGCCGAGAGAGCGGATCAAGGGGAACGCGAGCACCACGCCGAGGATCCCCGATGCGAGGCCGAGCGTCTTGAGGAGGACGCCGCGACGCTCGACTGCCATCTTCCCTCGGCTCGCGAAGTCCTCCATGAATTCCTCGCGCTGGGCCGGAGTCGGCGCGAGGCTGTGGCGTTCCTCCTCGAAAGGCCCGCGCGGCATCAGGTACTTGCCCCACACCACCAGCCCGTAGCCGAGGCCTGCAAACCCTATGGTGAAGGTGATCGAGAGCCAGAAGTTGGAGTAGTTCTGCCAGTAACACGCGCCGAAACCGGCAAAGCCGGCAGCTGACACCAAGAACCCCGAGGCGGCCACCCTTTCAGCCCGACGCGGGTTCTTCGCTGCCACCTGGAACTGGGGCGCATCCGGGCGGGCCGCGCTGACAGGGATCTTCTTCTGGCCTCTCGGGTCTTGTTCGGGCGAGCCGGTCGGTCCGCCGGCATTCTCAGGCATGCGCGAGCTCCCCGTGTTGGATGCCGGGGTGATCGCCCGCGTCGTCCTCGCCGCCCTCGGGCCCTTCGTGGCCTTCGTGGCCTTCGTGGCCATCGTCCTCTTCGGGCTCGTTGCGGTCGCCCACCCAGAGCGCCGCCAGCAGGGTGAGGCCCACACCGGCAAACAGGCCGACGAATCCCTCCGCCACCGGGCCGACACCTCCGAGGGAGAACCCACCGGGGCTGACCGGGTGCTGGATGTCCTTCACCACGTAGCCGACGATGTCGACGACCTGCCCGGGCGAGATCGTCCCGGGCCCAAAGCGCGGCATGTTGCCCGGACCGGTCCGGATGGCCTCCCACACCATCGTCTTGGTGACCCCGTGCAACGAGGGCGCCTGGATCCCGTCCGCGAGGGCGTCGCCAGCGCCGGTGATCGTGTGGCACGGCGCGCAGTTGAGCGCGAACAGGCTGAACCCTTCGGCCACGTTCGCGTGCGAGATCTGAAGACCGAAGGGGATGCCCGGATTGCCGGGCGTCGTCGGCGCCAGGGAGGTCACGTACCTCACGATCTCGAGCACCTGGGCGCGGTCGAACTTCGCCGGCTTGCGCTCCGGCTCGGCAGCGGGCTCGGCGAGAGGCATCCAACCGCTCGAGAGCCACAGGTCGACTGTCGCGCCCCCGACACCGAGCAGAGGCGGGGCCCGAACGCCGCCCTCGGCGCTTATCCCGTGACAGCTGGAGCAGTTCTCGACGAACAGGGTACGGCCGGCGGCCAGCTGCTCCAGGGCCGTCGGGCTGTCCTGGCTCGTGAGACTGGCGGAAGCCACCTCGGTCGAGCCCGAAGCCCGGGAGGCGTCGCCACGCCCGCCGCCGAGCACGAACACGCCGACGAAGCTCGCCGACACGAGGAGCGCCAGGGTCAAAAGGGCGCGACGCCAAAGTGTGTGCGGGGTCACGAGAGCAGGAACAGGGCACTGAACAGCCCTATCCACACGAAGTCGACGAAGTGCCAGTAGTAGCTGACGGCTTGGAAGACCGCCGTCTCACCCGGGTCACCACCCTTGATCGAGCCGGCGAGACGTCCCAGCAGGGCCAGCATGGCCACCAGCCCCAAGAGCACGTGAAGCCCGTGAAGGCCGCTCATTATGTAAAAGAGCGAGCCATAGGCGTTCGTATGCACCCTGAAGGGGAGGGTCTTCCACTCGTACATCTGGTTGCCGAGAAACCCAGCCCCGAGGATGAAGCTCGCGATGATCCAGTTGCGAGCCTTCTTGTACTCGCCACGCTCCTGGGCCCACACCCCGAGCTGGAAGGTCGGGCTGGAGGCAAGGAGGACGATGGTGAAGATCAGCGCTTGGATCGTGTCGAGACGCGTCCCGGATGGGAACGTCCCACCCGGAGGCCAGTGCGGCATGTTGTGGGCGCGGATCGTGAAGAAGGCCGCGAAAAGGCCGCTGAAGAACATGAACTCCGAGCCAAGCCAGACGACTACACCGACGGCGAGCATTTGCGGGCCCCCCGGCTGCTGTCGGCTATGCGGGCGCGGCATTACTGCTGCGTCGCTCACCACGGCGTACTTTCTACCTGACCAGACCGCACATTTCCAGCTATAAACGCGAAAAATGTGGCCCGTGCCTGGGCGGGGATACTCTTC
>JBKQMT010000177.1:0-36918 GCA_052146595.1 Acidimicrobiales bacterium | reverse complement strand
GTGCGGCCGGAAGGGAAGAGTCTTCCACTCGTAAGCCTGGTTCGCCAAGAAGGCGGCGCCGAGCACGAAGCTCGTGATGATCCAGTTGCGGGCCTTCTTGTACTCCCCGCGTTCTTGCGCCCACACGCCGAGCTGGAATGTCGGGCTCGAAGCCAGAAGTACGAAGGTGAAGATCAGCGCCTGGATCGTGTCGAGGTGTGTCCCGGGGGGAAATGTCCCCGCCGGCGGCCACGCAGGCATGTTGTGGGCGCGAATAGTAAAGAAGGCGGCGAACAAGCCGCTAAAGAACATGAATTCCGAGCCAAGCCAGACGACGACGCCAACGGCGAGCATTTGAGGCCCCCCCGGCTGCAGTCGGCTGTGCGGGCGCGGCAGTACTGCTGCGTCGCTCACGGCGTACTTTCTACCCGAAGCGCGCGGCACAATCCAGCCAAACGCGCAAAAAATGTGGCTTGTGCCAGGGCCGGGATACTGTCGTGCCGTGAAGACGACCGATTCGCCCTTCCTTCGGGCGTGTCGCTGCTCGCCTGCCGGGCGCACACCGGTTTGGTTCATGCGCCAGGCGGGCAGGTCGCTTCCCGAGTACCGGCGCTTGCGCGGCGACGGCGACATCTTGGGGGCCATCGCCAAGCCGGAGCTCGCGGCCGAGCTCACTCTGCAGCCGGTACGCCGTTACGGCGTCGACGCGGCCATCTTGTTCTCCGACATCGTCGTGCCCCTCGCCGCGATCGGAGTCGGCGTCGAGGTCGTGGCTGGACGGGGCCCGGTCATCGACCGTCCGTTTCGCACGCCCGAGGACCTGAAACGCCTCCGGCCCCTCGAGCCCGAAGCCGACCTCGCCCACGTACTCGAGACGGTGCGCCTCGTCGCCGGCGAATGCGAGGTCCCCCTGATCGGCTTCGCCGGCGCCCCGTTCACCCTCGCCAGCTACCTCGTGGAAGGTGGTCCGTCCAAGAACTTCGCGCGCACCAAGGCCCTCATGCACGCCGAGCCGGAGCTGTGGCACCGGATAGTCGACAGGCTCGCCGACATTGCCCTCGCCTCGCTGCGGGCCCAAGTCGAAGCTGGCGCATCCGCCGTCCAGCTCTTCGACAGCTGGGCCGGATCCCTCTCCCCGGCTGACTATGCCGCTTTCGCATTGCCGGCGTCGCGCAAGGTGCTCGAGGGCACAGGCGATCTCGGCGTCCCGAGGATCCATTTCGGTGTTGGCACCGGCGAGTTGCTCGGGCTCATGTCCGAGGCCGGGGCCGACGTGGTGGGAGTCGACTGGCGTGTGACGCTTCATACCGCACGCGTTCGCATCGGTGCCGGAAAGGCGGTCCAGGGCAACCTTGACCCCGCCGTGTGCCTGGCGCCGGTCGGCGTCGTCGTCGAAGAGACGACCAAGGTCCTCTTGGATGCGGGCGACGCGCCCGGCCACATCTTCAACCTCGGTCACGGCGTCCTGCCCGAGACCGACCCAGGTGTGCTCGCCCAGGTGGTCGAGACGGTGCACGCCTGGCAGCCCGGCACGTCCTCCGGCGAGGAGGCCGGCCGATGACGCTCGTGGCGGGACGAATCGGGGTGCTGGTCATGGCCTACGGGACCCCGGCCTCGCCGAGCCAGGTCGAAGCCTTCTACACCGACGTACGACGCGGGCGCCCACCGAGTGCCGAACAGTTGGCGGACCTGGTCAGGCGCTACGACGCCATCGGGGGAACCTCCCCGCTCTCGAAGCGCACGGCCGAGCAGGTGGCAGGGATCCAAGAGCAGTTGGAGCTCCGTTTCCCCGGCCGGTTCCTCTGCGTGCTCGGCAACAAGCACTCCGAACCCCACATCGAAGACGCCGTCGAGGAGTTCGCCGCCCAACAAGTGAGCCGCCTTGTCGGCTTGGTCCTCGCGCCCCACTACTCGCAGGGGAGCGTCGGCGAGTACCTGGCCCGTGCGAACCAGAAGGCACAGGATCTGGGCATGTCGGCCGCCTTCATCGAGCACTGGTACGACCACCCCGTGCTCATCGAACTGCTCGCCGAGCGGGTGGGCCGGGCGCTGGAGTCGCTCGGGTCTTCGGGTGAGCTCGCTCGGGAGAACGACCAGCTGCTCCTGCTCGTGACCGCGCACAGCCTGCCGATCCGCGTGGTCGCCGACGGCGACCCCTACGTCGACCAGATCCGGCGCACAGGGGAGCTCGTGGCCTCGGCCGCCCACCTCGATCGCTCGGAGATCGGCTGGCAGAGCGCCGGCCGGACGCCCGAGCCCTGGCTGGGCCCTGACATCCTCGAGAGACTGCGGTCGCTTCCGGGCGAGAACGTGCGCGCCGTGGTCGTCTGCCCGGCCGGTTTCACCTCGGATCACCTCGAGATCCTCTACGACCTCGACATCGACGCCCGTCGCGTGGCTGACGAGATGGGCGTGGCCTTCGCCCGCACGGCGTCTTTGAACGCCGAACCCAGGATGTGCGCCGCTCTGGCCGATCTCGTCATCTGTCGCGGGGAGAAGCTCTGAGCGATGGGCCGTGTCGTGGTCGTCGTCGGTGGTGGGATCAGCGGGCTCGGCGCGGCCCGTGTCCTCGCCGGCGGGCCTGTCACGGTCAGGCAGCCCCACGGCGGCGCGGACTCGAGACAAGGCGCCGAGGCCGGCGCCGGGGTCCGCCCCGGCGGCGCGGACCTCGAGGTCGTGGTGATCGAGTCCGATTACCGCTTCGGGGGCAAGATCCTATCCAGCGAGTTCCGCGGGCGTCCGGTCGACCTCGGACCCGACAACTTCCTGACCCGGAACCCGAGCGCCGCAGAACTGTCCCGCCAACTCGGGATCGGCGAGGACCTCGTGGCCCCGGCGACGAGCTCCGCCTCGGTGGTCGCGCGGGGACGACTCCACCCCCTCCCGGCCGGGCTCGTCCTCGGCCTACCTCCCGACCTCCTGGTTCTCGCCCGTTCGCGAATCGTGAGCGCCCGCGGCCTTGCCCGGGCGGCGCTCGACCTCGTGCCCTTGGGCAAGTCCATCTCGGCCGCGAGCCTGGGTCTTCCCCCGGAGCCTGCTGCACCCGGCCGCGTCGCGACACCCGGTTGGACGAGCGACCCGGGTGGTCCGGAGTGGAGCGCCGCCTCGATCCTGGAGCGCCGACTCGGCCGCGAGTTGGTCGAGCGCCTCGTCGACCCGTTGCTCGGCGGCATCAACGCCGGTGGCCTGGACCATCTGTCCCTCACCGTCGTCGCCCCCCAGGTCGCCCAGGCTCTCGTCGGCCATCGCAGCGTGACCGGCGCCCTCAGGCAGATGATGCGGGACAGGCCGGCGCCCTCGCCGGCCGAGAGCGCCAGATCAAGGCCGTTCTTCCTCGGAATGCGGGGCGGGCTCGGCCGTATCGTCGAGGAGCTCGTCTCGGACCTGCAGGCTCGAGGCGTGAAGCTCCAGACCGGCAGGACCGTCACGGGTCTCCGGCGAACCAAGGACCGCTACGAGCTCGCGACAACCGACGGGACCGTCCTCGCAGACGGCGTCGTGCTCGCTACTCCGGGACACGTCTCCGCGCGCCTGCTCGTCGAGGACGCTCCGGCGGCGGCCGCCGAGCTCGGTTCGATCCCTCATTCGAGTGTTGCCCTCGTGACACTCGCCTGGGCCTCGGGCGCGATCGGGCGGCTTCCGCAGGGGAGCGGTTTCCTGGTACCCCGCCGCGAGGGGCACATCATCACCGGCTGCACGTTCCTGTCTGCCAAGTGGCCGTATGTGGCCGCGCCCGGCGAAGTCGTCATCCGAGCCTCGACGGGACGCTACGGCGACGAACGCTCCTTTTCGATGTCCGACGAGGAGCTCACCGACGCCGTGCTCGGTGAATTGCGAATGGTGATCGGCGCCGCCGCCCCTCCCCTCGCCAGCCTCGTCCAGCGCTGGCCGCGGGCATTCCCGCAGTACCTGCCCGGGCATCTCGGAAAGATCGAGCGGGCGCGGGCGGCCCTGAGCGAGCTGCCGGCCATCGAGCTCGCGGGGCCGTCCCTCGGAGGGATCGGGATCCCGGCCTGTTTGACAAGTGGCGAGCGGGCCGCTCTGGAGGTTCTCGATCGCCTAGGCGCATGAGCCGCACGGGCCGCCTGCTGCGAGCTCTCGCCCCGCTCGGCGGCGGTGCTCTCGTGGCCTTCTCGCTGCCGCCGTTCGGGCTCTGGCCGCTTTCCTTTGTGGGGGTGGCGGTCATCACCTGGGCGCTGCGGGAGCGGTCCCCCGGCGGGCGGGCGGCCGCGGGCTTGCTGGCCGGTGCCGGGCAGTTCGTGATCGGCCTCGCCTACCTGGACAAGTTCACGTTTCTCGGCTATGCGGTGCTCGTCGTCTTCGAGTCCGCCCTCTTCGCCGTCGCCTGCGCCCTCGCCCCGGACGGGCGGGCCCGGGTGCCGGCTCTGGCCGCACTGCTGACGCTCGCCGAGTGGGCCAGGGACAGCTGGCCCTTCGGGGGCGTGCCCCCGGGAGGGATCGCTCTCGGGCAGGTCGGCGGACCCCTGCAGGGCACCGCCCGCGTCGGCGGCACCGTCTTGCTGGTGGGCGTGACCTACCTCGCGGGCGTCGCGCTCGGCGATCTCGCCGTGAGCTGGCAGCGGCGAAGGCGGGCGCTCAGCCACGAGCGCGACAATGCCCTGTTCGGAGGCTTCCTGAGCCTGGCCCTCGTGGTCGCGCTGGGCGTCTGGGGCACCTTCGCACCCGATGGCGGGCTGCCGCTGCGGACCGTGCGCGTCGCCATCGTGCAGGGCGGCGGCCGGCGGGGCCTGTCCGAGCTCCAGGTCCCGCCCTCGGTCGTGTACCTCGCCGCGCTGCGGACGACCTTGCGGGTCAGGCCCCCGGTCGACCTCGTGCTCTGGCCGGAGGACACCGTGGCGCTCGACCAGCCCCTCAGGGGCTCACAGGCGTCCGCGCAACTCTCCGAGATCGCACGGGACCTTCACACGACGCTCGTGGCGGGGGTCACCGAGCCCGTAGGCTCCACCAGGTTCCGGAACGAGATCGTCGCCTACTCGCCGTCGGGCGCCCTCGGCGCCGTCTTCGTGAAGGTCCACCGAGTGCCTTTCGGCGAGTACGTCCCGTGGCGGTCGTTCTTCTCCCACCTCGCGAATCTCCAGGCAATCCCACGAGATGCCATCGCGGGCCACGGAAGCGGGATGATGGCGACGCCGGCGGCAGCTGTGGCCGTGCTCGTGTCCTACGAGGTGTTCTTCCCCGACCGCGGGCGGTCGGGCGTGAGAGCCGGGGGAGAGCTCATCCTCGTCCCGACGAACACCTCGTCCTACCCGAGCGCGCAAGCTCCCGCGCAGGAGATCGCGGCATCCCGCCTGCAGGCGATCGAGGAGGGCCGCGACCTCGTGCAGGCGGCGCCGACCGGTTACTCGGCCGTCATCGACAACCGGGGCAACGTGCTGCAAGAGACGCAACTGTCGGTCTCGGCAGTGCTACGCGCCGCAGTGCCGCTTCGCGACGGGGTCACGCTGTACACCCGCTTCGGGGATATTCCGACCGTCGTGTTGTCACTTTGCGGAATCCTCGCAGGCTGGGTGAGCGTGCTCGCGGAGCACCGTCGCAGGCGGCCCTCGCCGCGACGGGGATGAACGGTGAAGTCACAGAGCCGGGTCGGCGGTGTCGGTGGCCGCCAGCCCGGAGAGCCCCGGCTCTGGATCGGCCATGTGACCGGTGGCGACGGCGGGCGCGTCCGACGGGTCGTCGCCCGGCTCGCTTGGGGCCGTGCCCGTGACGCCGACGACAGGGGTCCCGAACAGGAAGCGGTTGAAGATGAAGTAGCGGGCCGTCCACAACACGGCGTAGGTGAACAAGTTGGCGCAGTTCACTATGAGCGCCCGCTCGAGCGAGTCGCTCATGCGGTCGGCGAGATGCGCCGCCAGGCCGACGGCGCCTGTCGACAGCACCATCGCGGCGAGCGAGATCGTCCAGAAAGGCACGACCTCTCCCCAGACATTCGACCGGCCCCGCTTGCCCCAAGTCCAAGTGCGGTTCAGGTAGTACGCCGGGACCGAGGCGACGACCGTCGCGATCACGTTGCACTCCATCGCCGGGCCGACGTTCCAGACGTGGTACGTCAGGAAGAGAACGACCTGGGTCACCAGTGTCGAGACGACCGACACCGAGGCGTACTTCCAAAGCCGTCTGAAGTGTTCCGTGCGCAGGAACGCGCGCACATGGCTCACGAGGGGGGCCATGTGCGGAGTCTATCGTCTGACCCGTGAGCGAGGCCCTGCGCGAGCTCGTCGAATTGCTCGACCTCGAGGTGATCGAGGTGAACATCTTCCGCGGCAAGAACCTCGACGAGACACGCCTGCGCGTGTTCGGAGGCCAGGTTGCCGCACAGTCGCTCGTCGCCGCCGGCCGGACTGTCGAGCGGGGCCGCGTCCATTCCCTGCACTCGTATTTCCTGCGCCCCGGCGACCCCGCGGCACCGATCCTCTACGAGGTCGACCGCATCCGTGACGGCCGCTCGTTCACGACCCGGCGCGTGGTGGCGATCCAGCACGGCAGGGCCATCTTCAACCTCCAGTGCTCGTTCCACATCGACGAAGGCCCGGGTCTCGTCCATCAGGCGGAGATGCCAAAGGTGCCCCCACCCGAGGACCTGCCGACCTTTCGCGAGTGCCTCGAGCCGTATCGAGACCAATTGCCGGATTGGTTCCAGCTGGACAGGCCACGGCCGATCGACCAGCGCTACATCGGCGAGGTCCCGTGGCTGCCGTCGGCGAGTCGGGAGACCCGCCAGCAGCTGTGGGTGCGCGCCGACGGCGAGTTGGCCGACGACCCCCTCCTGCACGCCGCCGTGGTCGCCTACGCCTCGGACATGTCGATCATCGACTCGATCCTCAAGCCGCACGAGCTCAGCTGGGAGACCGGAGCGACCATGGTGGTCAGTCTGGATCACTGCATGTGGTTCCACCGCCCGTTGCGGGCCGACCGTTGGCTCCTCTTCGATCAGGACTCCCCTGTCGCCTACGGATCCCGTGGCCTGGCGAGAGGCCTGATGTTCGACGAAGAAGGTCGTCTGGTCGTCAGCCTCGTCCAGGAGGGCCTGGTCCGCGTGAGGGCGCCGGCCGCGCCTCCACCAGAGCCCTGAGGGAGGCAAACCATGCCCGTTGCCTTTGATGTCGGTTTCGGTATCTTCCTGGCGCTCATGGCCGGGCTGGCCGTGTTCGTGGTGCGCTTCGCCATCCACGAGGGGCGCCGGCAGCCTCCACCCGACCCGCCTCGAGCGGACGGAGGGCCGCAGGGGCTAGACCAGCCCGCCGCGACGACTCTCGTGGATGACCCCGACGAGCGCCGAGACGGCTAGGAAGAGGCCGACACCCAGCGTCCAGGCCCCGAAGACGAGCGCCGCCGCCACGAAGGTGGCGCCGAGGCCGAGCACGAACGGCCAGATGCTGCTTCCCGGGAAGGCGCCCACCACGCCTGCCCCGTCCTCGAGAGAGGCGTCGGGGTCGTCCTCGGCTCTCCGGGGCATGCGCCGCGACCACCACAGGTAGTAGAGACCTGGTACGCAGCCCAGCAGGAACGACCCGAGGAGCATGACACTGCCGGCGTCCTCGTGGCTCCAAAGCCAGTAGACGAGGCCGACGAGGCCGAAGAAGATGCCGACGAAGAGGAGCACGTAGGCCTCGACCTTCATCGTTCCCGCCCCCGCGCCCCCGGGGAGTCCCCGCCGTCGAAGCCGACCTCGTCCAGCAGGACCGCACCCCCGCCGGTCGATGCCATCATCCCCCCGAGTCTCGGTTGGTGGTGCTCGATGATCCTGTCCTCAGGATGGTTCTGGTCCCAGACAGGACGCCGGGACCGGACAGGGGGGATCTTCAAGAAGTTGTGGTGCGGCGGCGGAGAGGTCGTCGCCCATTCCAAGGTGGCCGCGTCCCAGGGGTTGTCTCCTGCCGGGATGGGGTTCAACCACGACACGACGACGTTTACGACGAAGAGCGCCACCGAGACGAACAGGATCGCCGCCCCCACGCTCGAGATCCGGTTCAGGGTCGTGAAACCGTCCGATGCGGCGTACTCCGCGATCCGGCGCGGCATGCCTTTCAACCCGAGCAGGTACTGCGGGTCGAAGGTGACGTTAGTGCCGATGAACATGAGCCAGAACGTCGCCTTGCCGAGCCCCTCTCGGAGCATCCGGCCCGTCATCTTGGGATACCAGTAGAAGAACCCGGCGAAGGCACCCATGACCAGCGCCATGACCACGCTGTGGAAGTGGGCGACGACGAAGTATGTGTCGTGGGTAGCGAAGTCGATCGGGGGCGACGCCAACAAGATGCCTGTCACCCCCCCGATCAAGAAGGTGGTGAGGAAGCCGATGCAGAACAGCATCGGCGTGTCGAACTTCACCGAGCCGCGCCACATCGTCCCGATCCAGTTGAAGAACTTGATCCCGGTCGGCACCGCAATCAGGTAGGACATCAAGCTGAAGAACGGGAGGAGCACCACGCCGGTGGTGAACATGTGGTGCGCCCAGACGCTCGTCGAGAGAGCGGCGATGGAGATCGTCGCGAACACCATGCCCCGATAGCCGAAGATCGGCTTGCGGGAGAACACGGCTATCACGTCGGTCACGATCCCGAAGAACGGCAGGGCGAGGATGTAGACCTCAGGATGGCCGAAGAACCAGAAGAGGTCCTGCCAGAGCACGGGTACGCCGCCGCCTTGGACCTCGAAGATGTGGGCGCCGAGGTGACGGTCGCACCAGAGCAGCACGAGGGCGCTCGTGAACACCGGGAAGGCGATCAGGATCAGGATGCCGGTCACGAGCATGTTCCAGGTGAAGATCGGCATCCGGAACATGGTCATCCCCGGCGCGCGCAGGTAGTAGATCGTGCTGACCAGGTTGACGCCCGTGAAGATGGCCGAGAAGCCCGTGAGAATGAGGGCCACGATCCAAAGATCGGGCCCCGCGCCCGGGGTGTTGATCGAGTTGGAGAGCGGGGCGTAGGCCACCCAGCCGAAGTCGGCTGCCGATCCCGTCGTCAAGAAGCCGGTCATCATCAACAGGCCGCCACCCAGGTAAAGCCAGTAAGACAGGGCGTTCAGCCTCGGGAAGGCCATGTCCGGCGCACCGATCTGGAGCGGAACGATGTAGTTCGCGAGGCCGCCGAACGCGACCGGACCGACGAAGAGATAGATCATCAGGCTGCCGTGCATGGTGAACATCTCGTTGTAGGTGTGCTGCGACAAGAAGGTGCTGTCCGGGCTCGCCAGCTGGGCGCGGATCAGCATCGCCATAGCTCCGGCGAGGAGGAAGAAGATGACCGCGGTGACCGTGTAGTTCTTGCCGATCACCTTGTGGTCGGTTGAGGTGAGCCACTTCAAGAACCCCGACGGGGCGGGCTCGTGCTCGAAGCTCTCGTCAAAGACCTCCGGCCGCTCGGCAAGTATCGTCATGCCGCCGCCTGTGCTGCAGACTCTGCGCTCAACCAGGTCCGGAACGCGCTCGGGCTGACGACCGCCACGCTGAAGAGCATCTCGGAGTGGTACAGACCGCAGTAGGTGGCGCAGTGGCCCGCAAAAATGCCCTTTTTCACGGGCGTGAAGTCGAACATGTTCGTGACGCCGGGCAGTGCCTGGCGGCCGAAGTTGAAGGCCGGGACGTAGAAGGTGTGGACCACGTCGTTCGACACGAGCGTGATCTGGGTCGTCTCGCCGACAGGTATCACAAAGCGCGGGTACTCCGAGGAGAGCGGATTCGCCGCGAGCAGGGGAGGCCTCGGTTGCGCCGTCTCCACCAGTGCGACCTGCCTACCAGTCGCGTTGGTGTAGCTGAAGCTCCAGCCCCATTGGAATCCTGTGACTTCGATCCTGACGGCAGGGTTGGGAGCAAGAGCGTCGATCTTGTTCTCGGCGGAAACGGTGTAGAAGAAGATGAAGCCGACGATTATGAGGGGCAAAGCGGTGTAGATGATCTCGACGGGCAGGTTGCTCTGGAACTGCCTGGGCATCTTGTCGGGGTCACGGCGCCGGTAGGCGACGACCGCCCACAGGATCAGGCCCCAGACGATCACGGCGACGACAGCGCCGGCGATCGTCATCCACGACCAGAGCTTGAATTCCGTCTGGCCCTGGCTAGTGGCGCCCCGGAAGGCTCCGAAGGTGGGCAACGTGCAGCCCCCGAGGCCGAGCGCGAGCGCACTGAGCAGCAACAACAGCGCGGTGCGCCTCAGCTTGCCGACCCCCCCGATCCCCACGGGCCGAGACTCTAGCGAAATAATCGCCGCGGCCGTCAACCTCGCTCCGGCGGCAACGGAGCAGCTCCGGGCTGGCTACGGGATGGCCCGCTTCGTCAATCAGACGGCTCGGACGGCCCAGGGGGCACGGGAACGGGTTGGGAAGTGTCCGACGCCGGCTTCGCGGCCGCAACGGCTTGCCCGAGCCGGCGGACGCGACCGGTAACCCGGCCGAGGCCGCGAGCCGCGACCAACGGAGCGTGGGACTGCCGAGCCTTGGCAACCGCGGTTCCCAGGACACGGCCCGCGGTGGCGGCGGCTGCCGAGGTGGCGTCGGAGCCGACGGCAAGGCCCGCGCCGGTCGCCGCCGACGGGCGGGCGGCCCCTCGCGTGGGGCGCGGCCGGGGGACGATCTCAGTCGTGAGCGACATCCGCACCAGCACGACCGCTACGGCCTCGCTGATGACAATCGGAATCAGGGGCAGGCTCGGCAGGTACAAGGCAGGCGAGAGGGCGAAGCACGCAGCGAACAAGAGGTCCAGGAACACGTGCAGCTTCCTCGGAATGATCCTCCACGCCGCGAGCGGCCCCTTGCTCACGAGGGCCAGCACTCCCAGCAAACCGCCCGACACCGACAGGACCAGCTCGGTGCGGCCGCTCGCATGCATGCCGACGACGACCAAGGCCGCGGCAAGGGCATACTCTGCGAGCTGGTGCCCACCGAAGGGCACGTGTCGACGCGGCAACGACCCGGTCGACCCCATCAGCCTAAAGACGAGCCGGGAGCCGGCTCAGTTGGACTGGATCGGGCCCGACGTCTTGTCGTCGCCCGTCGCGGTCGCGTCCTCCTTGGAGCCTTCCTCCATGCCCTTCTTGAACTCGTGGGATGCGCTGCCAAGCCCGCGAGCGAGCTTGGGAAGGCGTGTCCCCCCGAAGAGGAGCACGACGACGACAACTGCGATCACGATCAAGCCGTCGGGACCAAACATGTCGGCAAGCATCCCGGTGATCACCTGCCTTCCTTTCGAAGATTGCAACCAGGTTAGACGCATCCCGGCGGCTCCGTGCAGCCGGGTCCTCAACTACTCCTACGGTCCTGGTCGGCGGACTAGATGAATGGTCAGCGGGGCTGAGCGTACTCTGCCAGGACGGACGGGGCCTCGAGCTGGACCTCCAGGGGCCGCGCCCACCTCGGTTCTCCTGCACCTCGGTTCCCCTGCGCCTCGGTTCCCCTGCGCCTCGGTTCTCCTGCGCCTCGGTTCCGCTGCGCCTCGGTTCCCCTGCGCCTCAGTTCCCCGTCCAGATCGGCGCCCGCTTCTCGGCGAAAGCGACGGCGCCTTCGAGAGCGTCCCTGCTCGTCACAATGGGCACCGTGAGCTCACCGTTCAGCTCCCAGGCCTCTGCCTCGGTGAGACCGAGAGAGCGCTTCATGAGCTCCTTGGAGACTCTCACGGCAAGCGGCGCGTTGGCGCAGATCAGCTCGGCGAGCGCCAGCGCCTCCTCGATCAACCGTTCGGCGGGGACAACCCGGTTCACGAGCCCATAAGCGAGCGCCCGCTGTGCGTCGATGCTCTCCCCCGTGAGGGCGAGCTCAAGAGCGATGGCTGGGGGGACTCGCCCGGCGAGCCTGATGAGACCGCCCCCGGCCGCCACGAGGCCGCGCTTCACCTCGGGAATCCCGAAGACGGCGTGGTCCGCCGCGACGACCAGGTCGCAGGCCAGCACGATCTCGAAACCGCCGGCAAGAGCGGCACCGTTCACCGCCGCGATGAGCGGCTTGGGGAAACTGCGTGAGGCGATGCCCGCGAACCCCCCCCTTGCTGTCATGATCTCCGCCAGCTCTCCGGAGGCGAAGGCCTTCAAGTCCATCCCCGCGCAAAAAGCCCGGTCACCGCTGCCTGTGAGCACCACGGCCCAGACAGCGGGATCTTCGGTCAGCTCGTCGAAGGTCGATTCGAGCGCGCGGGCCGTCGCCCCGTCGATGGCGTTGCGAGCACGCTCGCGGTTGAGGCGAACAAGCTCCACGTTGCCGTGGCGCTCACGGACGACGGGTTCCTCGGCGGCACCAGCGGCGGGCGTCGGCGCAGCCTCGGACGCCCCGGCAGTCTCTGTCGGGTCGGGCATGGTCAAGTCAGTGTAGGACCGGGCCAGTTGGGTATCTCCGGCGAGCCGCAAACCTCATCACCGCCGCGGGGACGGCGGAGTCCCCTATCGTGGAATCATCGACCGCTGGGGGGGTGACTCAAGTTGACAAAGTCGACACGTACGGCTTCCCTTGCTCCTCCCGCTCCCGCTGGGGAGCAACGGAACGGGGCCGACCGGGTTGGGGCCGCGGCAACCGTCGGTTCGCCCAAGGAACCCCCGCTGACGTACCGAGGCTTCGACCGCGCCGAGCTCATCGACGATTTCCGGCTCGCCTGCACCTCGCGTGCACTGGACGACCGGGAGATCACCCTTCAGCGACAGAGCCGGGTCTATTTCGAGATAGCCGGGGCCGGACACGAGGCGCTGCTCCTCGCCATGGCTCGTTCGCTGCGCCCCGGTTACGACTGGTTCTTCCCCTACTACAGGGACCAGGCGCTGGTGCTGGCCCTGGGCGTGACACCCCGCGACATCCTCCTGCAGGCGGTCGGCTCATCCGAGGACGTGAGCTCGGGTGGACGCCAGATGCCGGCGCACTGGGGCAGCAAGCCCATCAACATCGTCTCCCAGTCCAGCTGCACCGGCAGCCAGTGCCTTCCGGCGGTCGGGTGCGCGGAGGCAGCCCTCTACATAGCTCGGCGCACCTTGCAGGGCTGCGTAGCCCACGGCGACGAGCTCACCTATGTCTCGCTCGGTGAAGGGGCCACGTCTGAAGGCGAGTTCTGGGAGAGCCTCAACACGGCCTGCAGGCTGCAGCTCCCGATCGTGTACCTAGTCGAGGACAATGGGTGGGCGATCTCGGTGCGTGCCGCCGACCAGGCGCCGGCGCCCATCTCCGAGCTGGTCCAGGGTTTTCGCGGTCTGACGGTCTACAAGGTCGACGGCACCGACTATTTCACCTGCCGGACCCTGGCTGCTGAGTCGACCGCCCGGGTGCGAGCCGGAAAAGGGCCGTGCCTGATCCACGCGACGGTGACGCGGCCCTACTCGCACTCGTCACAGGACACGCAATCGAAGTACCGCTCGTCGAACGAGCTCACAGAGGAGGCGACTCGTGACCCGATTCTCCGCCTCGAGCGCGAGCTGATCGAGGAGGGCGTGATCACCAGCGCCGAGGCTGCTGAGATCCGTGAGAGCGTCCGCGCTCTCGTTGCCGAAATCGGCCAGGAGGTTCTCGAGGCTCGTAGACCCGACCCGGCGACGGTGACCGACCACGTGCTTTCACTGCCCGCGCTTCCGGAGCCCAAGCTGCCACCGAGCGCAGTCTCCGGGACGCAAGGCGAAGGGGCCGATGACGCCAAGCCCATCGGCATGGGTGAGGCCATACGCCTCGTGCTCTTCGAGCAGATGGAGGCCGACGAGCGCATCCGGGTCTTCGGCGAGGATGTCGCCGACGCCAGCGAGGACATCATCGCCTTTGTGGAAGGAAAGGGAGGCGTTTTCGGCACCACCCATGGGCTGCAGCGCGAGTTCGGCATCGCCCGGTGCTACAACACTCCGCTCGCCGAGGCGAACATCGTCGGCCGCGGCATCGGCCAGGCGATACGTGGCCTTCGGCCATGCGCCGAGATTCAGTTCTTCGATTACATCTGGCCAGCGATGATGCAGATCCATTCCGAGGCGGCCACGACGAGATGGCGCTCTGAGGGGCGCTTCACGGTCCCGCTGGTAATCCGCGTCGCCATCGGCGGTTACCTGACGGGCGGGGCCATCTGGCACTCCCAATGCGGCGAGTCGATTTTCACCCACGTCCCGGGTCTTGTGATCGTCATGCCTTCGCGCTCGAGCGACGCAGCCGGGCTGCTCCGAACCGCCTTCCGGTGCGAAGACCCCGTGATGTTCCTCGAGCACAAGCACCTGCTTCGCCAGAAGTACGCCAGGGATCCGATCACGCCGTCCGACTACCTGATCCCCCTCGGGAAGGCCTCGACGGTCCGCAAGGGCCAGGACCTGACCATCGTGACCTGGGGTGCCACCGTGCAAAAGTCGCTGGAGGCTGCGGAGCAGCTCGCCAGCGAGGCTATGAGCGTGGAAGTCATCGACCTCCGCTCCCTGATCCCTTGGGACAAGGAAGCTCTCGCATCGTCGGTCGCCCGCACTTCTCGCCTCCTCGTCGTGCACGAAGACGTGCTCACGAGCGGCTTCGGGGCCGAGGTTGCCGCTTGGGCAGGTGAGGCGTGTTTCCCCGACCTCGACGCTCCTGTGTCCAGAGTCGGCGCGACCGACACCTTTGTCGCCTACGAGCCCACGCTGCAACGGGCAATCCTCCCCCAGACCGACGACATCGCAGCCGCCGCGCGGGCGTTGCTCGCCTATTGAACCCCGAGCGCCCTGGGCGACCGGCTCCTCGCGGGCCGGGTCTTCGGCAGCCGGAGCGTGATCGGCCGGCTCGCGGACAGCTAGCTCCTCGGCGGCCGGCGGACGCTCCAAGAGAAGAGGAGGGCTGATCTCTCAGAGACCGTCCGGTCGGCCACCGACACCTTCAAGCCGCGTCCCAGGGAAGTGCGTCCTCTGCTGGCTCGCTCCAGTCGGCTGCCCGGTCGGCATACCAGGCGGCGCCGCACGCATTGGGGTAGGGACGCGCAGCCTGGGGTGCCGCGCGTCAAGGGCGGTTGCGAGGGCGAGGGGGGTAAGGACGCACGACCCCGGGCCAAGGCCGGTGCGAGCGGAGTCCACGAGTGCCGGGCGACAGTCGCTGAGAGTTGTCACCGCATCTCGCTGTTCCACCAGACCCGACCGTACGGGATCAGGGTTAACAAACAACGAACTACAAGTAACAGAAATACCGCGTCAGGATGAAAGCTTCGCGTGAATCGGGATTTCGGCAAAATCCGACCGGTCGCGTGCTGCAGAGGGCACTACGGTGACGTTATGGCCCAACGCGTGCTCCCTGACGATCAGAGGGCGCGCGAGCCTGGGGAGACCGGTCCCGACCGTACTTCGGCTGCTGTTGACACTCCCCTGCCGGCTGACAGCTCCGTGAGCTCGCACCCTGCAGGGCGGGGTCTCGGCGCGCTGCGTCACGAAGGTGACAACCCAATTGACATCCCGCTCGTCGACCGCCATGTGATCCAGCTCTTCGCTCTCGTGGAGAATGCCGTGGCTGGTGCGACACATGCTCTGGTCAGCGCCGATCGCGAGGCCGCCCGCAGCCTCGTCGCCGCAGACGCAGACATCGACGACCTCTACCTGGAGCTCGAATCCACCGTCCAGCGGCGGCTGCTCGACCGGCCCACGAACCCCCAAGAGACGGAATACCTGCTCGCCGTGCTCGGGATGCTCCCCGAGCTGGAACGAAGCGGCGACCTCGCCGAGCATGTCGCTCGGCGAGCGACACGAAATCTCCCTGCTGAGATGCCCGCCCGACTGCGCGGCTACGTCCAGCGCATGGGGGAGGTCGCCTGCGCGATGTGGCGCATCACCGGCGACGCCTACGGCGGCGACTCATCCGGCGCGACCGAGCGGCTGGAGGCCCTCGACGACGAGATGGATGACCTGCACGTGAGCTTCATCGCGGAGCTCGTCGCCGCTGCGATACCCGTAGAGGTGGCCATTGAGCTGGCACTGGTGGGACGTTTCTACGAGCGCCTTGGCGACCACGCCGTCAATCTCGCGCGGCGCTTCCCGAATCGGTTGGGGCTGACGGCGCAGTAAGGGGGATCGCCCGCCGGACCTGCCGAGCTGCTTGAGGCTCGCCCGGCCAGCACCGGATCCTCGAAGAACGGCCGTAGGGCGAGGCGTGCGGGAGGGAAGCTCCCATAGACGAGGACGGCCTCGCCGGGAGGGAGCTGGCGAAGCCAACCCGGAGGCGCGAGCGCCTGCACCGTGACCGCCTCGGTCCGGGTGTGCCGCCCGTCATCACCGACGGTCCAGGAATGCTCTGCCCTCTCCTCATCGCCGAGCAGCCCGCTCACGTGCTGCAAGGTGACGGGATCAGCGATGCCAGAACAGACGAGCTTGGCGCGGTGATTGTTCACCACCGTTGCCCAGCGGCCGCCGTAACGCGACTCGACCTGTGCCAGGTCCTGCCAGACGGTGACGAGCTGGACACCGTGACCGGCGGCCGTCGCCACGACCCGGTCCAGGTCAGCCAGCGGAGCGACGCTCGCGGCCTCGTCCAGCACGACCAAGAGGGGCGGATCGAGAGGCCTTCCTGTCGCCGCCGCCCTCTCGAATGCCGCGTCCAGCACCTCGCGCACGATGGCCGTGAAGACGGGGGCCAAGCGTTCCTGGTCCCTCGCGGGCGCGCAGCAGTACAAGGAGCCCGCAGAACCGGCGACGAGGGTCGCAGGGTCGATCTCGCACCTCTCGGCCGATGCCGCCACCGCGGGATCGGCAAAGGCGGCCACGACGGTCTCGGCCGTCGCGTAGATAGAAGCGCGCTGTCGCTCCTCCCGTCCGAGGATTGCGCGGGTTGCCCGGAGCGCCTCGGGCACGCCGGCGAGCTCGAGCGCCAAGAGAACCTCGGCCGTCTCCTCCTCGTCCAGCCAGCGAACCACGTCCGCCATCGAGGCGCCGGCGGTGGCCGCGGCGAACAGCAACGGGGCGAGGAGCTTCTCCGCGTTCGCGTACCAGAACCCGGCGTCCTCCATCCCCCCGTCCCCCGCCCTCGCCACCGAGCACAGCGCCGATGCGATGCGCCTCGCGCCGGGCCAGGTCGCCGCCCTTGCGAGCGGCGACCATCCCGACGACCCCGATCGGCCGGCGGCGAAACTCACGGCGCCGGTGGGGTCGTAGCACTGCACCTGGCCAAGCGAGCGGCGCCACTCGAGCGTCTCGTGGAGCAAGTCGGCCTTGACGCTCGTGGCGAGGAGGGGTCCCGACCATTCGAGGATGGCCGGGATCGCCAGCCCGGTCGTCTTGCCCGATTGGGTCGGACCCACCACCATGACCGAGTGCCGGGGCTCAGCGGCCAGTAGGCGACGGGCGTGGGTACCGAGGACGATGCGATCGCCGGTTGCGCTCGCCACCCGCAGCGGTCGTAGGTCGCGGGGTTGAGCCCAGCCTTGTGCCCTGGACAACGGCCTCGAAGCCGCCCCGTGGCCCCAAAGGCCCGGGTGGCCGCTCCACGGCGTCCTGGCAGGGGCCGACGCCTCGTGTGGCTGCCGGCCTGGACGCCACGCCGCCCGCGGCCGACCGCCTGGAGCGCTCCGGGACCGTCGAGCACCGGAGCGGTTCCACGCCAACCACAGGGTCCCGACACCGGCAAGCAGGACAAGGACAAGGACGATCCCAAGCCAGGCGTCGGTCAGCCCGGAGCTGGGGAAGTTCCTCCGGATGAGCGCGGGCCAGGCTCGAGATGGCGCGGCCGGGTGAGCCAGCATCCGCGCGAGCAGGACAGGCGCCTCGTCCACGGGCACTTCGTGCCACTTGCCGGTGGTCGCGAAAGCCAGCAAGCCGCCCGCCAGCCAGATGAGCCACGACAAGCCCAGGCATGCCCCCGCGGCGGCGAGAGCCAACCGGTCCCGGTCGTGGCCGTCGATCGAAGGGCGCGCCATCTTGCCCTTGTCCCGGCGGCGCATGCCACCACCGCGCGGAGCGGAGCCTGGCCTCAATCGCACCTTTGATCCTGTGCGCCTGGCATCGCCATCAAGGCTGGTCCTGGCTGACCAGCCTCGTGTCGGTGTCGACGAGGGCGAGTTCGTCGGGCCCCACGAGATGCTCGACCAGGAAACGACGCCTCCCGACCACCCACAGGGCCACGCCCCGGCGCAGGCGTGGCAGCACCTCCAGCTCCTCGCGTGTGCAACCCAGCAGATCCGCCAGCGCCGGCAGCTCGGAGGCAGGCTGGGCGTAACACACCACGGTCTCGGAGTCCGCGAGCAACCCCTCGGCGAGGCGACTCTGCTCACTCCCGGCCGAGCCGCTCGCCCCGAGGTCCGATGCCCTGTGACACACGGCAATGTTCGCGAGCCCGTTCGCCCGTGCCAGCTTCCAGGACGAACGGAGATAGCGGGCCACCGCGAGCTCGGTTAGCACGGCCCAGGCCTCGTCGACCACCAGGATCGTCTGCGCCTCGGTCCGGGCGGTCATTGCCTGCAGCCACGCCGAAGCGCAAACCATGAGCGCGCCGAGCGCCTCGGAGTGATAGACGGCCGAGAGGTCGACAACGAGCACGCCCGAGCCAGGGTCGATGCCGGGCGTCGTCGGGCCGTCGAACATCCCGGCCAGATCACCCTCGACAAGGCGGCGCAGCTCGAGGCCGAGGTCCCTTCCATCCTCCTCGAGCCGGGCCTTGGTAGTCCCGACGACCCTCGCCGACTCCGCCAAGGGTCGAAGAAGCGCCCGGACGACCTCGGGCAAGGTGGGCGGACCGCTGCCGTTCCCCAGGTGCGCACGTGTCGCGGCGCTGAGCGCCAGCTCGAGGGCGGTGTGCTCCCGGGGCGAGAGCGACCTCCGAAGGCATGCGGCCGCAAGGGTCCCGAGCAGGACGAGACGGTGCCTTGCCACCGCCGTGTCGGTCGGAGCCGGAGGACCGTCGAGCGGGTTGACGCGGACAGAGCCGCCGGGTGCGAGCGCGATCGGGCTCGAACCCAGCGCCCGCGCAAGCGGGCCGTACTCGCCCTTGGGATCGAGCACAGCAACCTGCCGTCCGAAGGCCGCCTGCCGCAGTAGGTAGGTCTTCACCAGAGCGCTCTTCCCCCGCCCGATCTGGCCGAGCACCGTGATGTTCGGGTTCGTGACAGTGCCCGACGCGTAGAGCTCGAACGGGTCATGGACGAAAGGGCCGCCAACGAGGTCCTGACCGATGAGCACCCGGCTTGCCCGGAGAGGAGCCGAAGCCGCAAACGGGTACGCGACACCGAGCTGGGCTGTCGTCGACTCGTGGGCCGGCAGCCTCATGCGCAGCCACGCCCGGTAGGCAGGATGCAGCTGAAGCCGTCCTGTTGCGCGCCGTACATTCGGTGAAGCTCGAGCTGAGCCTGTGCGGCGATCTGCTCGAGCCGTAGGCAGGCGGCGGCAAGCGCTACCTCGTCGTCGGCCGTGACCGCCAGATAGCCAGTGAAACGAAAGGCACTGTGTCCATCGGCCAGTTCGGACTCTCGGCGCGTGGTCGCCTCGTGCTCGTGCCGAGTACGAGCGGTGACGGCGAATCCATGGCGGCGCCGAAGCTCGGCGTCGGCCGCCCCCGACGTGCGGTCATGCTCGGCTCGCCGTACCGCCCGCAACGGCGCCACGGGCGCCATCGTCACGGCAATGGTCCGTCTCAGGCGGCCCTCCAACATGAGCGGCAACAAGAAGCCGCTTCCCACGCCGGTGCGTGGCCAGTCGGCGATCCAGTAGACGGCGTGCCAAGCCGCGTCAGTACAGATGGCCGACCAGCTCTCCTCGATCGCCCAGGGCCAGCGACTAGCGACCCCTCCGGGCGCGCAGGCGGTGGCCGAGGTGCTCTGGACGACCTCGGCGATCTCCAACGGCGAAAGGACGCCGTCGACGTCCAAGCCCGCAGCGAGGCACCGCCGCTCGAGTGCCTCGAGCTCGTCCAGCATCCGTCGGGCCGTGTCATTGCCCCGCCGGCGACCATGTCCTGTGGCCGAGCGGACCGACAAGGCGAGAAGGACCTCGTGTGTCCACAACAAAGGCGCGGCGCGCTCGAGCAACGATCTGTAGCTGCCGGTGGCGATCCCGCGATCGGCGGCCTCGCCGGTCACGAAACGGTCGTCGCGGCTTCCGGGAAGGCAACGGGCGATCCACTGCAAGCGGTGGAGAGCCCCTCCTTCTCTCGCCGATCCGGCCAGCACGCCGGACCACGCCGCAATACGGCGAGACCGCTCCAGTTCGTCCCCCAGCGCGAAACCAGGGCTGCCGATCCTCATGGCCGCTGTCCACGTTCCCGCCGCGCCGTCGACGACGACCCCGATCTGCCTGCTCGAGCCGGTGGTGGGGATCTCGTCCAGCTCGAGAGCGGACAACGCGCCGTGCCTGCGCCGTGGGTCGCCGATACGACGGGCCAGGTGTGTCGCCACGACGGGTGTCCATTGCTCGGCGCTGCGGCCCGCAAACGGCCAGGTGGCGAAGGCCACGAAGGCAGCGACCACCACGAAGCCTAGGAAGGCCCCGGCGGCGTGGCCGACGGACCGCAACACGAGCACGGCGATCACGAGGCCAGTTCCCACAACGGCGAGTTGTCCTGCTCGCCAACCGGCCACGAGGCCCCGGCGGCTGCGCGGTCCTAGTTGGTAGCGGGGGGTCGTCTCAGTCATGGTCCGGCTGGTCCCGCTCAGGTTGCAACGCCGGGGGCAACTCCTGGGCGGCGTCGGGACCGGCGAGGCCGGCCGAGGTCGGAGAGTCAGCGAGGCCGGCGGGAACGAAGCCCGGTGCTGAGGAAGCGGGCGGGCCGGCCGAGGTCGGAGAGCCGGCGAGGCCGGCGGGAACGAAGCCCGGTGCTGAGGAAGCGGGCGGGCCGGTCGAGGTCCGAGAGTCAGCGAGGCCGGCCGGGGTCGGTGAACTTGCGGGCGCGGCGAGATCCGGGAAGCTCGTGGGCGCGGCGAGATCCGGGAAGCTCGTGGGCCCGGCGGGATCCTGTAGTGGCGGCGAGCCGACCGCTCCGCCGCCCAATTCTCCGTACCGCGGCCGGCCGGCTGTCCAGGTCCCGTCGATGATGTTGCCCGTCTGCTGGGCCGAGCCGTTGCCGGCCTCGCCGCCCTGGGCCATGAGACCCCCGAGGCCGGCCAGGGCCGCAACGCCGCCGCCATCGAGGCCGACCTCCCTGCCCAGACGTTCCACGGCCTGGACCGGTCGCCGCCCGAGGCCTTCGAGGTGGGCTACCGCTCCAGCCTCGACGGCCGGAACGAGCTTGAGGAGGGCGAAGGGCGCGAACGCCGCCACTCCGAGCAGGGCCACAGCTTCGACGACACCGGCGACTCCGCTCGGGCTTACGAGCAGTCCTGCTGCGAGCGCGAGCACGGCCGCGATCACGAGCTTCGAGAGCACCAGGGCTGTCAGCGTCTCGCCCAACCTGCGCGCCCAGTGCGATGTCGCCGGCCAGGCGAGACCGACAAGCGCAAGAGGCAGGAACAAGGAGGCGGCCGCGATGGCAGCCGACCGGACGGCGAGCTCGAGCCAGAGGACGAAGGCCACGATCGCCGCGCTGAGCACGACCAGAAAGCCCCCGAAAGCCGCCAGCCCCAGGCCCCTTGGCTGCTCGAGGCCAGTCACCAGCCCCGTCAGCATGCGGTGCGTCGGGTCGCCGGCTGCACCGATCAGCAGAGCGCTCGCCTGATCGGTCGCGACCAAGCCGAGGGCGACGAGCTGCACGCTCACGCCCGTGAACAGCAATGCCAAGGGCAGGCGCACGAGCACGCTGCGAAGCAGGCCGCCGGGCTCCTGGCGGATGATGGCCTGAATCGCCGCGACGGCCACCAGAGGCAGGGCGATGGCTGCGCTGAGAGCGGCCATGAGCTCGAACTCCGAGCTGAAGGCGCTTCCTGTGAGCACGGGCTCGGTGGTCGAGGACAACGCATCGGCGAGCACGCCGACAAGCGAAGCGGCGCCACTCGCCACCCAGCTCAAGAGGGAGCTGTAGAGCCCCCCGAGGAGCGCTTTTGTGATCGCCTCGCCAAGGGCGCTAGGGCTGAGGCCGGAAAAGATGCTCGCCGCGGCGTGAGGCTGGACCCGCGCGGTGCCGGCGAAAGAGCGGAGGGCTCCGACGACGCCGCCTGTGTCATTCCCCGCGGCTCGGACGATCGACACTGCGACAAAGCCATGGACGTGGTCAAGCAGTGCCGAAGGTCGAGAAGGGTCAGTGGATCCCATTGCCAGTCTGGAACAGGAAGTTCACGATTGTCGGCGCCGCCCCGATGAGAAGAGCGGCGACCCCCGAGGCGAGCACGGCTTTCCGGCCGGCGTTGGAGTACTGGTAGTTGTTCGTGTGGCTTCCGAGTGCCCAGGCGGCGGCGCCGAGCACGAGACCGACGAGCGAGGCGACGAGTGCCCACCAGCCGAGGCCGTTGGTGAGCTGCTGGATCGTGGACTGGCCCGGTAGCGCCGAGGAGCTCGGGTTCATCGAGACGATCCCGGCGAGGAAATGGGGAAACGGGGAGACGGTCACAGGCCTACCTTTCCGAACGGCGGACTTGTCGCGGCCGAGCGTTCGGCGAGTTGCACGCGGCACCTTTGCCCAACGGCACTTGCATGCTGGCCATGGCGGTTACCGCCTGACCTACCGGGTGCCGAGCCGGGGGAGGGCGAATTCAGCCCTGCCCGCGGGCCGCCAGCCATGCAATGCTGGTGACAGTGGGCACGGTCCTTCACCTGACGGTTCTCGAGCTCGTCATCTCGATCATCGTCGTGCTCGGCCTCATCGCCGCAACGGCACTCGTCACAGCTCATCGCGGTAGCCGCAGCCTGCGGCAGCGTTTGCAGGCCCTCGCCTCCCGGCTGGGAGCGGACGCGCCACCCAAGGAGGCCCATGACCTGGAAGACGTCCTTGTCCAGGTGGAGCGCGCGACGGATCGCGCAGCCGAAGCCGTGGCTGAGTCGAGCTCTGAGGCCATCCGCCTGCGCCGTGCGCTCGACACCCTTCCCCAGGCAGTGCTCGTCACCGACGAGCGCGGCGACACCGTGTTCCGCAACAGCAGGGCCGTCGCGCTTATAGGCAGTCGCCATGGGGACGCCATCGCGGCACAAGCGGTCGAGGAGCTTCTCGCCGCGACTGCGCCCGGCGCCAGCGAGGAACGCGTGCTCGAGCTCTACGGACCGCCCCGGCGCACGCTGGTCGTGCGCACGGAGAGCATCGACAACGGCCAGCGCGCCCTCGGTGTGATCGCTGTCATCGACGACGTGTCCGAACGCCGCCGACTCGAGGACGTGCGGCGCGATTTCGTAGCGAACGTCAGCCACGAGCTGAAGACGCCCATGGGCGCTGTCGGGCTGCTGGCCGAGACGCTGCTCTCGGAGAACGAGCCGCAGGTGACCCAGCGCCTCGCGCACCGGATCTACAACGAGGCCTTCCGCATAAGCAGGGTGATCGACGACCTCCTCGACCTCTCGCGCATCGAGAACGAGGAGTCGCCCCCACGCGAGCCGGTGTTGATCAACCTCGTAATGGCCGAAGCCGCCGAGCGCGTCCGGGAGGCGGCAAACCAGCTGCACATAAAGGTTGCCCTCGAGGAGCCGGATCCACCTCTCGTCGTGCTCGGCGACCGCCGTCAACTGACCTCGGCCGTCTACAACCTGCTCGAGAACGCCGTGAAATTCTCGCCGGAAGGCAGCGACGTGAGCTGCGTGGGCCGGGCCGAGGACGACGACGTCCTGGTCGTCGTCGAAGACCACGGCGTGGGCATCCCTTCGCGCGACCTCGAGCGGATCTTCGAGCGTTTCTATCGCGTTGATGCAGGGAGAAGCCGCTCGACAGGCGGAACTGGGCTCGGACTGGCTATCGTTCGCCATGTGGCGGCGAACCACCGAGGCAGCGTGCAGGTTGAGTCTCGCGAGGGAGAAGGTTCGACGTTCACTTTGAGACTTCCCCGCCAACCTAGGACGGACGCGTGAGCACCCAACAGCGGCGCCGAATCGCAAGGCTCTCCACAAAACGAGAGCGTCTCGACACGCAATGGTCGGCAAAGAACGTTGCGCCGGCTGCCAAGCAACCTCCTGTCGCCTCCGTGATCCACTCCGCAGAGATTGGCCTCACAGGAGAAGACGATCGCGGAGCTCCGCCGGCGCGCGTGCTCGTCGTCGAGGACGAAGAGTCGTTCGTGGACGCGCTGACGGTGAGCCTCGAAAGGGAGGGTTTCTCCGTTACCGCCGCCCGCGACGGGGTTGAGGCCCTCGAGCGCTTCGCACTCGACCAGCCCGATCTCGTCCTCCTCGACGTCATGCTCCCGCGCCTCTCCGGCATCGACGTCTGCCGGGCGATCCGCGCCAACTCTACGGTGCCCATCATCATGGTGACCGCCAAGTCGACTGAGCTCGACACCGTCGTCGGCCTCGAGGTCGGTGCCGACGACTATGTCGCCAAGCCTTACCGGGTCCATGAGCTCGTATCGCGGATGCGGGCGGTCCTGCGCCGAGCCCCGGGCGCCCTCGGGAGTAACAACCTCGGGTCAGGGTCCTCGTCGCCCCCTGCCGCCAATGGGACCCCCAACCAGGGTGCGGCCGACAGGGCCTCGACCGACGGCGCCGACCAGCTTCCGACCCTCAGGAGCGCGGCCGGCGACGGTGTGGAACGCGACGTCGTGTCGCCGAGCGCGCCCGTCCGGCCGGACGAGATCCTCCAGGTCGGAAATGTCATCTTGGACCTGGGACGACACGAATGCATCGTGCGCGGCCAGGAGATCAAGCTCCCGCTCAAGGAATTCGAGCTGCTCGAGATGCTGCTCAGCAACCCGGGGCGGGTCGTCACCCGCGACACCCTGATCGATCGCGTCTGGGGGATGGACTACGTGGGCGACACGAAGACCCTTGACGTGCACATCAAGCGGCTGCGGTCGAGGATCGAGCAGGATCCCTCCAAACCGGTTCTCATCACGACCATTCGCGGCCTCGGATACCGCTTCGAGTCGCCGCGGCGCTGATCGCCTGCCGTCGGCCGGTTGCCACGCGCCCGGCTGCAGCGCGCCCGGTTGCCACGCGCCCGGTTGCCCCGCGCCCGGTTGCCCCGCGCCCGGTTGCCCCGCTCCCGCAGCACAGCTGCGAGGTCGGCCCCCACCCCCGATAGCCTCTCGGCGGTGCAAGCCGTGGAAGTCGATGACCTCGTGGTTCGTTACGGCAGCCTGGTCGCGGTCGACGGGATCAGCTTCGACGCTGACGCCGGTGAAGTGGTCGCCCTGCTCGGACCCAACGGTGCGGGCAAGACGACGACCGTCGAGGCGCTCGAGGGTTACCGACGCCCCGACGCCGGCACTGTTCGGGTCCTCGGGCTCGACCCGTGCTCCGAGCACACCGAGCTCACGGCTCGAGTCGCCGTCCTGCTCCAACGTGGCGCCATCTACCCGGTCATGAGCCCTTGGCGGGCCGTCCACCTCTTCGCAGCCTATTACCGGGATCCGCGTGATCCCGAGGAGCTCATCGATCTCGCCGGTCTTCGCTCTGTCGCACGAACGCCCTACAAGCGCCTGTCGGGAGGAGAGCAACAACGGCTCGCGCTGGCGCTGGCACTTGTCGGAAAGCCCCGCGTGGTCTTTCTCGACGAGCCGACGGCCGGAGTAGATCCGGCCGGCCGCATCACGGTTCGCGACGTCATCGCCGGACTGCGGGCCGAAGGTGTGTGCGTCGTCATCACGAGCCACGAGCTCGACGAGGTGCAGCGCCTCGCCGACCGGATCGTGATCGTCGACCACGGCAAGGTCGTCGCCGCGGGGCGTCAGGGGGAGATCCAGGGCCGGTCGGAAGAGCTCCGTTTCGCTGCCGAGCCCGGCCTCGCCGTGGGCGAGCTTGCTGCCCGGCTCGGCGCGGCCGTCACTGAGGGGCCGCCTGGCGAGTACCTGGTGTCGGCCCCGCCCGTCCCGGCCCTGGTGGCGGCCCTCACCGCCTGGCTCGCAGAGCGAGATCTCCAGCTCGGCGATCTCCGGGCAGGCCGCCAGCGGCTCGAAGACGTCTTCCTCCGGCTGACGGGACCTGCCGGCGGACCGCCGAGTCCTGGTGCCGAACCTTCGCCATCAAGGCCCCGGAGTCGCCGTGGAGCAGCCGAGCGGTGAACATTCGGGCGCTTCGCGCACAGATCGCCGCCGAAACCCGGATGACACTGGAGCGCGGAGAGACGCTCCTCGTGACACTCGGGATCCCCGTCATTCTCCTCGTCTTTTTCACCTTGGTGCCCGTGCTGCCGACGGGCACGAGCCATCGGGTGGACTTCCTCGCCCCAGGGGTGCTCGCCCTCGCCGTCATGTCGACGGCGATGGTCAGCCTTGGGATAGCCACCGCCTTCGAGCGCAGTTACGGGGTCTTGAAACGGCTCGGTGCCACCCCCCTCGGCCGGCCCGTGCTGATGACGGCGAAGATCGCCTCGGTCCTCGTCGTCGAGATCATCCAAGTCGTCGTGCTCGTCGCCGTCGCACTGGCACTCGGCTGGCAGCCGCACCCTGCCGCCGGGCTCGCCGTCATCGCCGTGCTCCTGGCGACGATCGCGTTCGCGGGGATCGGACTCGCAATGGCAGGCGCGCTCCGGGCCGAGGTGACACTGGCTGTCGCCAACGGCGTCTATGTGATCTTGCTGCTGATCGGCGGAGTCCTTTTTCCGCTGCACGAGCTGGGGGCTCTGGCCTCGTTTGCTCGCCTTCTCCCCACGGCCGCCCTCTCGGACGCGTTGCACCTCACGCTCGGGGCCGGTGCGGGCGCCCCGGCGGAAGCCTGGGTGGCGCTTGGTGTCTGGGCGGTGGCGGCGCCTGTGGTGGCCGCTTGCACATTCAAATGGGAATGACCGGCCGAGGCAATGACCGGTGAGGGAACTTCGGGGGTGCCGGATCCTCAGTGGTAGCGGACGATCACGTCGACCGCCATCGCCACGAATACCACGGTGATGTATGTGATCGAGTAGGTGAACAGGCGCATGGCGCTCTTCGGGCTTCCCTTTTCACGACGTAGGCGCAAGGCGTCTGCCACGTAGAGGCCGCCTGCCGCGGCGGCTGCCGCCCAGTAGACCCACCCGGCACGGGCGACGACGCCGAACACGAACGATGCCGCGACCAGTGCCAGCGAGTACAAGATGATCTGGCGCGACACCTTCTCGAAGGGGACCACGACCGGCAGCATGGGAATGTTCGCCGCCCTGTAGTCGTCCTGGTACCGCACCGCCAGTGCCCAGAAATGCGATGGCGTCCAGATCACGATCATCGCGAACAGCACGACGGCCGGCCAGGCCAGGTGGTCGGTGACAGCCGTCCAGCCGACGAGCACCGGGACTGCTCCTGCCGCGCCGCCGATGACGATGTTCTGCGTCGAACGCCGCTTCAGGCCGACTGAGTAGACAAAGACGTAGAAAAGCGCCGCTCCGAGTGCGAGCAGAGCCGAGAAGAGGTTGACCGCCCGCCATAGCAGGACAAAGGCAGCGACCTCGAGGGTGATCGAGAAGACGACAGCCGCGGCCGGGCTGACGGCGCCGGTGACAAGGGGCCGGTGGCGGGTGCGGTGCATGACGGCGTCGATGTCGCGGTCCACGAACATGTTCGCCGCATTGGCACCGGCGGCCGAGAGCGCGCCTCCAACGAGCGTCGCAACGATCAACCACCACTGGGGAATCCCCTTCGCGGCCACGATCATTGTCGGCACAGTCGTGACGAGCAAGAGCTCTATGATCCGGGGCTTCGTGAGCGCCACATAGGCCCTGAGCTTGAAGCTGGCAGATCGGCGCGGCGTCAGAACGGTCGTGAGCTGCGCCATCTCGCAAGTATATGAAGCGGTTTTCCTCAGACACGCCGCGACAGACAAGCCGCAGCAGACAAGCGGCGGCGGCGCCAGGTCCTGTAAGTGCAGAATGGTGGCTCGAGCCCTGCCCGCATACGATCCCAAGGGAGTGCGCCTGCCCCATTTCTCACCCGCCGCCGTGCGCAAGGTGGCCTTGGCTTCGGTGATCTGCTTCGCGCTGCTGGTCCTGAGCGGCGGTGCAGTGCGCTTGACGGGCTCAGGCCTCGGTTGCCCGGACTGGCCCTCGTGCTACCAGCATCACCTGACAGCGGTCTACTCATTCCACCCGGTCGTCGAGTTCGCCAACCGGCTCGTGAGTGCGGCAGTGACGGTGCTTTCGCTAGCCGCGTTCGCCGTGACGACGCTGCGGACTCCTCCTCGGCGGGACCTGACCCTTCTCGGGGCGGGGCTCGTCGCCGGCATCGTGGCTCAGATCGTGCTCGGCGGCCTCGTCGTGCTGTTCAAGCTCAATCCCTACCTCGTCGCTGTTCACTTCCTGCTGACGATCGTGATCCTGGCCGACGCGGTCGTGCTCTACCACCTGTCCGGCAGCCGCCCAGCTCGCGCCGAGCCCGTCGTCGGGCGCGACCTGGTCCGCCTAGCGCGCCTGCAGCTGTGCACCCTCGCACTGGTCACCGTCGTCGGCACGATGGTCACAGGTGCCGGCCCCCATGCGGGTGGTCCCGGCGCCAAGCGGGTACCTATCGCGTTCCGGGACATCGCCGAAGCCCACTCCACCGTGGCTTTGTTCCTCATCGGACTGACACTCGCATCACAATTCGCGTTCCACCAGGCGAGGGCGCCCGAGGTCGTGTTGCGGCGCGGGCGTCTCCTCCTGGAGGTGATGGTCTTGCAGGGAGCGCTCGGCTATCTGCAGTACTTTCTGCACGATGCCGCCTGGGTGGTTGAATTCCACCTGGCAGGGGTGACCATGCTTTGGATCACGGGGATCGGTTTCTATCTGTCGTTGCACCGTCATCCGGTCGAAGGGACGGTTGTCATCTCTCCGACCCAGGCCGCGGGTGCGGTCGCTACCGGAGAGGCCGCTCCGACCCAGGCCGCGGGTGCGGTCGCGACCGGAACCTGAGCGGGCCGTGACTGCCATCTCGTCCGGTTCGACGGCCCCGACGGAAGTCGAGCGCCCCGAAACCCACGAAACTGCCGTGCCGGAGCTGCCCTGGCTCGTCATCGTGTGGAACGACCCGATCAACCTCATGAGCTATGTGACCTACGTCTTCCAGAAGCTGTTCGGTTACTCCCGCCCCAAGGCTCACAAGCTCATGCTCGACGTCCACTACAAAGGTCGCGCTGTCGTTTCCAGCGGGCCCAAAGAGCGCGCCGAGCTCGATGTCGCCCGGCTGCACCAGCACGGTCTCTGGGCGACGATGGAGCACAGCGAGTGAGCTTCCGCCGGCGGATCCGCCCCGCCCGCGACGGAGGTTACGAAGTGCGACTCGGAGCCGAGGAACGTGCGCTGCTCGAGGTGCTGCCCCTCAGGCTCGTCTCTTTGCTCGAAGACGCCGGCGACAAGGCCCCGAGTGACCTCCCCGATGCCCTGCGTCGCCTGCTGCCGCCCGCCTATATGACCGACCCTGACGCCGAGCGTTCCTTTGTCGCGATGACCCGTGAGGATCTCCTCGAGCACCACCGTGAGTCCCTCGAGACGATGTCGGCCACAGCGAAGGAGACCCGGCTCGACGACGATCAGATGGCCGCCTGGCTCGCCGCCCTGAACGACCTTCGGCTGTCCCTCGGATCGATGCTCGGGGCCAGCGAGGACGAGACCGAGCCGCCGTCCGCCCGTTCGCATCCGGCCGAGTGGATCGCCTACTTGTACCTCGGCGGTCTGCAAAGCGAGCTCATCGACATCCTCGAGGGAACGCTGCCCGACCCCGTACCGGGCGCCGACGACCTCGTCCCCGAGGACCATTGGGGCGAACCGCCGGGCGGATTGCGATGGGACGGCACCCCACAGCCGCGAGATCCGTGAGCACCTCTGCGGCCATGCCCCGCTTGCTCGCGATCATGGGGTCGGGGGAGACGGCGCCAACGATGGTGAAGGTCCATCGCCAGCTCCTCGACAAGATTGGCCCCCCGCCCGTGCCGGCGGTCCTCCTCGACACCCCGTTCGGCTTCCAGGAGAACGCGCGGGAGATCGCCGGTCGTGCAGTGACCTACTTCCGCGAGAGCCTCCGGACGCCGATCGCCGTCACGGGCATGGCGACGGACGGGGAGGGCGAGACCGAGACTGCACCGTTCGCTGACGAGAGGCTCCTGGCGACGGTGCGAGACGCGCGCTACGTCTTCGCCGGACCGGGGAGCCCCAGCTACGCGTTGCGGAAGTGGCAGGGGACGGTGGTTCCCGGCCTGCTCGTCGAGAAGCTTCTCCGTGGTGGGTGCGTCGTCTTCGCGAGCGCCGCCGCGCTCACCCTCGGCGTGGCGACCGTCCCCGTGTACGAGATCTACAAGTGCGGTCAGGACCCGCACTGGCTCGAAGGTCTCGACGTCGCGTCGGCGGCGGGGATCCGGGCTGCGGTCATCCCCCACTACGACAACAGCGAGGGTGGGACACACGACACCCGTTTCTGCTACCTGGGCGAGCGCCGCCTGTCGATGATGGAGAGGCAATTGCCCGACGGGGTCTTCGTGCTCGGAGTCGACGAGCACACCGCGTGCACCTTCGATCTCGACGCCGGCACCGTGTCGGTGGAGGGACGCGGGGTCGTCACTGTGCGAGCCGCCGGCCGTTCCGCGACCTTGCCGAGCGGGGCGACTCTCGAGATCGGCCGGGTACTGGAGACGGCCGAGGCGCTCGCCCGCGGCGTCACCGGCGGGCACCCTCGCGCCCGATCACCGGACCTTCTCCTCCCCACCGATGGCTCACCGTCCTCGGGTGGCAACCGACCTCCCGCCACGTCACCACTCGTGGACATAGTGCGCGAGCGTGAGGCGGAGTTCGCTTCGGCAGTGGTGGATCGTGACATGGCACGGGCAGCGAGCACGGTGCTCGATCTCGAGCACGACGTCACGGACTGGTCGACGGACATCCCCGCCGGAGACGAGCTCGATCGGGCCCATGCCAGCCTGCGCTCCCTCATCTTCGAGCTCGGCCGCCTTTCCGAGACCGGTGCCCGTGATCCTCGCGAGGTCGTCGGGCCGTTCGTCGAGGCGCTCCTGGAGCTTCGGGACGCGGCGAGACGAGACGGCCGCTACCAGGAGGCCGACCTCGTGCGGACGCGCCTCGCCAACGCCGGGATCGAAGTGCGCGATACTCCCCGCGGCAGCGATTGGCTGGTTGCAGACGAAGGCACCGCTGGCGCGGAGGCCGGCGGCTGATATTTTCCTGTTTCGCCCTTGTCGATTCCGCCCTTCGGTTCGAGCCCCCATCGTCCAGCGGCCTAGGACATCGCCCTTTCAAGGCGGAAACACGGGTTCGAATCCCGTTGGGGGTGCTGACAACTTGGCACGACAACCTCTTGGGTCCTGTGCGTGAGCTCGTCAACCGCAACAGCAACGCGTGCAGCGGCGTCGCGGAGATAGCCCCCGCGTTCGGCCGGGGCTAGAGGCGCGCCAGGGCGTCGACGCCTCCGCCGCGGCGGCGACCGCCGCCGACACCTCCGCCTTCCCTGCCACGGGAACGTGTGCGACAGGCTCGCCCGTGAACGGGCTGAGGATGGTAAGCAGCTCGCGCGGCTCTCCGGTCAGCCACCGGTCACCCACCGAGTGCGTCAGTGCTCTCGCTGCCATCCCCCGTCCCCCTTCGGTCCCCCCTTGACGGCGAGCGAGGTCATCTGTCAGCTGGTTTGCCTCTACCCAGTCCCGCTCTTCCTGTGTGTCTCCTCTGATCCCGCCAAGATCAGCCTGGATGAGCCGACGATGACCGCGGCCAGGACAGCCAGCGTGATCAATAGCGTGACTGTGTTCGTGAGCACCATGAACAGAGCCAGTGCCAGCAGGCCGAGACCGACGGCTATGACTGAGATAAAGCGCTTTAGCGTGTTAACTGCAACCACTCGCCTTACGAGACGTCCATTGTGCAGTCTACGAGCCCGGCCGGAGTTTCATCCGCCCCTCTGCAATTGGGAGCGGAAGCGGTCTCCTCGGGCAGCCTCTGGTGGCCCGGCTGGGCAAGACTGAGCTGGTGACAGCCCGCGAGAGAGCCTGGATGAGCTGGAGCAGCGGGAAAGACAGCGCGATGGCACTGGACGCGGCACGCTCCGAAGGCACCGTCGAGGTCACGGCGCTCTTGTGCACCGTTAATGCCGAGGCCGATCGCGTGGCGATGCACGCTGTCCGCCGAAGCCTGCTCGAAGCCCAAGCAGATCGGCTCGACCTGCCTCTTGTCATCGTCGAGATCCCTTCGCCCTGTCCCAACGAGGTCTACGAGGAGCACGTGGCCGCGGCAATGGCCGCGGCACGCGCCGAAGGCGTCGCCCACGTCATCTTCGGTGACCTGTTCCTCCGGGAGGTGCGGGCATATCGCGAGGACCGCCTCGCCGGAACGGGCATCGCGCCGATGTTCCCCCTCTGGGACCGGCCCACCGATCTTCTCGCCAGCGAGATGCTCGAGGCGGGCCTCAAGGCCATCATCACCTGCGTCGACCCGGCGCAGTTGGCAGGCGAGTTCGTCGGTCGCCGCTTCGACGCCGAGATGCTCAACACGCTTCCGGCGGGGGTTGATCCCTGCGGCGAGAACGGTGAATTCCACACCTTCGTCTGGGACGGTCCCGGATTTCGCTCGCCCATCGACGTCGAGATCGGTCGGGTCGTCGAGCGAGACGGCTTCTTCTTCTGTGACCTGGAAGAGGGCGCCGAGCCGAGGGCGTGATCGCACGAGGCGCCTTCAACCAGCTACACACCAGCTGTAGTTTGCGGGTGATGCCGACCGCTTGCCTGCGTGTTGCCCTCCTGGCCGCGGCTCTCGGAGTCGTGGCCACCGGTTGCGGGTCCTTCGGGACCGCTGCGTCGTCGGCACCGACCACCACCGTCCCGCCCACGACGCTGCCTGCCGTGACCACGACCACCCGGCCGCCAACCACGACTACGGTCGCCATTCCCGAAGAGCCCGAGGCCGCCGGCGCCGACGCTGCCGCCACTCTTGTAGATGCGTGGGCCGAAGACGACCGGCAACAAGCACTGGCCGTAGCGACGCCCGAAGCGGTCGCCACCCTCTTCGCCGTCGCGTACCCGAACGGGCTCGCCAATTCCCGTGGCTGCAGCGACCCCCCGGTCCCGCCCGTCGTCTGCTCGTACGGGCCGCCCGGCGGAAGCGCGCCCACCGACCCGCTCTATGAGATCTATGTTTCCCGGACGGCCAAGGGCTGGTACGTCAGCTCGGTGGAGATAGACAATTGATCATCAGGTGCAGGACAGGCGCCCTGCACAAGGCCGGCCCTCTGGGAAGCTGGCGGTAGCCTGGGTGCCTGGTGATCATCAGGCCGATGATCGGAGGCGGCTTCATGGACAGCCAGTACCGAGACCGGTGGATCGAATGTTCGTCCGACAGCATCCAGATTCGCGGGTACTACTTCCCCTGGGGCACCAAGCGGATCCCCTACGGCTCGATTCGTTCGGTGCGGCGCGTCGAGATGAGCACCTTCAAGGGACAGATGAGGGTCTGGGGCACCTCGAACCCGCGCTACTGGGCGAGCCTGGACCCGCAGCGGCGGCACAAGTCGGTCGCCCTCATCCTCGACGTCGGCCGGCACGTGCAGCCCTTCATAACCCCTGACGACCCCGACGCCGTGGAGGCGATCCTCCGCCAGCACGCGGCCCTCGAAGGCCAGACCGAGAGCCCCGGGGAAAGCCCCTTCATCTGAGGCGCGTCCCCGCTCAGCGCCCTCTCAGTAGGTGTCGCGCCCGTAGACGTCGAGCAGCCGGATCCGGGTCGCCTGAAGCCGGTCGAGCACCACTGCCGCGACTCGCTTCATGAGCAGGTAGCCGAAAGCGGGGTCCGCATCTGCCTTCGAGCGCAGGCACTCGGCATCGACCGAGATGGCACCGACGGGCTCGAGAGCGCGGACATCGAAGTTCCATCTGTAGGGGGGAAACATCCAGGACCAGCCGACGGGCTCTCCCGGGCCGATCCGATCGATGACGAGCGGAACCCGACCCGGTTCGTGCACCTCGAGGGCCACATGACCGCGGCGGAGCAAGAACAGCGACCGTGCCGGCTCGCCCTCCTCCAACATGAGCTGGCCGGCTGCGACGGCAATGTTCTGCGAACAGCCACCGACCAGCTCCGCCACGTCAACTGGCAAGCCGGCGAACAGCGGATGCTCCGCTACTAGCTCACCGATGTTCTCGGTCATGACCGGTCACCTCCGGACTCGATGTGGCCGCGGGCCGCGAGCAGCCCAAGCAACCTGGCGTGACCCGCGCGCGGTCCGCCAACGGCGAAGCGCTCAAGTCCATGGCTTCACAATAGGCACTCCGGCCGACGCTTTGTTAGGGTCCAAATCCCTGTTTGTCCTCACCGGGTGCCGGTGCCTGTCGCCGGGCTCGTCGCCGGGGTCGGCGGCCGTCGGTGGTTGCCGGGGCCTGTCGACGACATTGGTGGCCGGACACGCCGGATCGGTGACCTGCGCCAAGCCGGCCGTCCCGCCCCGGTCGGTGACCTGCGCCAAGCCGGCCGTGCCGCCCCGGTCGGTGACCTGCGCCAAGCCGGCCGATGCTAAGAAGGCGGCGTGACGCGACAGCAATGGAGAGACGTCGACGACTACCTGACCGGTCTGCTGGTGCCGCCGGACCCCATACTGACGGCAACGCTGCAGGCCAGCGGGGACGCGCACCTTCCCACGATTCACGTGACCCCCAACCAGGGCAAGCTGCTGCACCTCGTCGTGCTCGCCAGCCGGGCCCGGACCGTCCTCGAGATCGGAACGCTGGGTGGTTACAGCACGATCTGGATGGCCCGTGCCCTCCCTCCCGGAGGAAAGTTGGTGACCCTCGAGGCAGATCCGCGCCACGCCACGGTCGCGCAGGCCAACATCGCACGCGCCGGTCTCTCGGACGTCGTAGAGATCATTGTCGGGCCGGCTGCCGAGACGCTGCCAACGCTGGCGGCCCGAGGTGGACCCAGATTCGACGTCGTGTTCATCGACGCCGACAAGCCGAATACTGCCGAGTACTTCGCCTGGGCGTTGCGGTTGACGCACGTGGGAAGCCTTGTCATCGTCGACAACGTGGTGCGCGACGGGAAGGTCGCCGACGCAGCCAGCGACGATGCGAACGTGCAAGGTATGCGTCGCTTCCTCGACCAGGTCGCAAGCGAGCCACGTGTCAGCGCCACAGCCGTCCAGACGGTCAGCTCCAAGGGGTACGACGGGTTCGCTCTCGCCGTGGTGACCACCGAGCCAGACCGGCTGTAGCTCGCCGAGAGCCGGGCACCGTGCGGGGGCCGCGGAGGCCGCTGACGGCGCCTTCGTTATCGCCTAGGATCTCGCAGTCGGGTCTGACGTCGCAGGCTGTCGGTCCGGCAGCAGCGGCAACTCATCCCCGCCGGCAGTTTCTTGTCGGCCACCGGGACCTGTGGTGCAGCCTGGAGTGCACGCCGGCCTGTCAAGCCGGAGGTCGCGGGTTCAAATCCCGTCAGGTCCGCTCGCCTCGTGTTGCCGTGCGGCGTCGGCGGGCGCGGAACCTCCCGATGTCGCCGTGCGGTGCGGCGTCGTCTGTTGCGGCAAGATGGAGAGCCGCTCCGACAACGGGGCGGGAGGTCGGGTAGCTCAGTTGGTAGAGCGCGCGCCTGAAAAGCGCGAGGTCACCGGATCGATGCCGGTCCCGACCACCAAGAACTCCCTGTTCAGAGCGCTGCAGCTGACCTCTCTTCGTCGCCGGTCTGGGCGGCGTGCCACACACGTACCACAGCTAGAGAGATCACGATGGTCACCACGCGTCAATAACGGCATCCAACGGCCGGTGGTGTCTGGCGCCACGGATAGTCGTTTGGCAAGCATCATGCGACATACGCTGCCGACGGTGAGCGCCCGGGTCGGCGGCAGCTGGGCACTTGCGAACCGATGTCTCACGAGAAGCTAGGCCGTAATGGCTAACGGTCCGGGCGCTCGTCGGGGAACCGGAGGATGGAGATCACGGGCGGGCGCGCGCCAGGGGTACCTCGACGGGGTAGAGGGCGTCTCCTCCCTCGATGCGCTTCGGCTCGGTCATGCTGAAGGCGGGCTGGGCCATCACGCGCGGGCGGGTCCCGCGATTCGGGTTGGAAGCGTGGAACAACAACGGGTGAGCGAGCACCACGTCGCCCTCCTCGGCCACCACTTCGACCACCCCTTGCCAACTGCTCTGATCCAGAATCGTGCACAACGGCTTGTCGAAGTCGTCGGTCGTCAGCCCGTCCGGTTCCGCCTCCCATAGGATGCGGGCGGCCAGGTGGTGGGAGCCCTCGACGAGGAGGGTGCCGCCCCCGCCAGGCTCGACGGTCGAGAAGCAGAACAGGTTGAGGAGCGCCTGTTCGGGCGACCAGACGTGGTGGCGGAACCATCCCCCTTCGATGTGCCAGTCGTCCCCGTTGGGGGGATCGTCGAAGGCGGGGAAGGTGACCGGCCACCAGCCCATCTCCTGGGTCATGTCCCAGCGCCCTGGTCCCACCAGCTGGTCGACGGCCGAGGCGAACCGTTCGGTCAGCGCCTCGGTGTAGGGCGATTCGGTCATCATCTCCCGGAGCCAGACTCGGGGCTGGGTCCACTGCTCCGGGCGCTCCAAGTCGATCCCGATCCGCTCCCCGAGGTCTCGCCGGACCGCTCGTGCGACCGCCGGCGAAAAGGCGTGCCGGAGCAGCGTCCAGCCCCGCTCAACGAACTCAACGATCTGATCATCCGAAAGAGGACCGGACACCACTGAAGGAGACTAGGGGGGCCGTTCCGGGGGCCGGGTGAGATCGTCCTGTCACTCGGCGCGCCAATCCGTGGTGGGATTGGGGCCAGAACGAGCACGCAGAACGCGCCTGGACCCTGGCCTGCTTGGTGTGGCCCGGACGGTTCGGGAGCCTGCTCCGGGGCCGAGTTCGCGTGGCCATGTACCACCGCTCAGCGCGTTACCTTCCAAGCGAGCGGTCAGTACCGGACACGCATAAATGGCGATCTACCTGCTCTGACGCGATGACAGTGAGGTAAAGGGGTCGGGCCAAGTCTTGTCTGAGCGCGCCTGAAAAGCGCGAGGTCACCGGATCGATGTCGGTCCCGACCACCAGAGGGTTGAGCTGTTACCTCACTGCGATGAAAAGACTGCGATGCTGCTCTTCGATGTAATTGTCCGTGAC
>JBKQMT010000176.1:0-16192 GCA_052146595.1 Acidimicrobiales bacterium | reverse complement strand
CTGGTCCGGCCGTGCCGCCTTCCCTGACCCGTTGTCCCGCTCGCACCGGTGACGGGGTCCTGTCGGCTGTTACAGCCCTCCTCTACCATCGCTTTGTGGCCGAAGCGAAGTTGGGGCGCGCCTGGCTGCTTGACAGCCCTCGAAGGAGATGCGCCACCGGAGCGAGCCTCCCATCAGCCTGATCCAGCCCCAGTGCTCGGGATCGTAGCATTTGTGCCCGCGTTTCTCGCCGCTGGCGGTCTGCGCGTTTTCAGTTTCATCTCCAAGCTCACTTACCCGTCTTCCCTGGCGGGGCTGGTAGATGGCATCTGGGTACTGATCGGTGTCGCTTATCTCGTGTACCTACAGTTGAAACATCCCGAGCGCTTGGCACAAACGGGGCGGATATTCGTCGACGAGGTCCCGTCGGAGCCGGACAGCCGGATCTCGACCTAGCAAGAGGCACGGCCGGCATTCGGGGAAGAGAGCTGAAGGGGTGACGACAATGCGTATCCGTGAGGGAATGATCGACGTCCCCGGTGGCCGGGTCTGGTACCGCAGCGTAGGCCAGGGAGGCGTCCCGCTGCTCTGCCTGCACGGTGGGCCGGGCATGACGCACAACTACATCGACCCGCTAGAGGACCTGGGCGACCGCCGACAGGTTACCTTCTACGACCAGCTGGGTTGCGGGCGTTCCGACAAGCCGGACGACACGTCACTTTGGACGGTCCCGCATTTCGTGCGCGAGGTTGAGGCCGTGCGCGGTGCTCTGGGGCTCGACCGCTTCCACCTCTTCGGTAGCTCGTGGGGTGGGCAGTTGTCCATGCAGTACGTCCTCGACTATCAACCAACCTCGTTGGTCAGCCTGCTGATGTCCGGGAGCCCGGCTGGCATGCCGCGTTGGGTGCAGGGCTGCGGGGAGCTGTTCGCACAACTGCCTGGCGATGTCCAGGACGTGATAACCCGGCATGAGCGGAGCGGCTTCACGTCCTGTCCCGAGTACATAGGCGCGGTCAGCGTGTTCTACAAGCGCCACCATTGCCGTCTCGACCCCTGGCCAGACGGGCTCGAGCGCACCTTCGCCGAAATGAGCCCCATTGTCTACGAGACGATGAACGGACCCAGCGAGTTCACGGTGACGGGACGGTTCCGCGATTGGGACATCTTCGACCGCTTGGGCGAGATCGCCGTCCCCACATTGGTGATGAGTGGCCGCTACGACGAGCTGCGACCGGAACAGGTCGAGGACATACACAAGGGCATCGCCGGCTCGGAACTAGTGATTTTCGAGAACAGTTCCCACACCCCGTTCCATGAAGAGAGGGAGAAGTTCATGCGCACAGTGAACGACTTCCTCGACCGCGCAGAGGCAAGAACCTCATAAGAGAGCCTTCGCCCCTGGTCCCTCGCTATCACCTATCCCGGTGTGAGAGTGGGGGTCGGGAATACGGTGGGTCCGGTGGAGAAAGGCGGGGGCGAAGGCTGTCGGAGTCACCCCAGCACCTCGTCGGCGAGCTCGCGATGAGTCAACCCATCGCAGCAGCGACCCGCAACGACGCCTCTCGCAACTCCTCGTCCGGACGGTTTGGCAATACGTCCTCCCACAGCGGAAGCATCATCCCCTGCGCTTCGAGCATCCCAAGCGGACGGGGGATGAACCATACGTGGAAGTGGGAGCCGCCGTCTCCCCAGCGATACAGGTGAACCCGACCGACACCGCCAAGCGAGAGGACGGCCCGCTCCACTCTGCCGGCAACGAGACCAAACGTCGCCGCCGCCCCGAGAGGAAGGTCGCAGAAGGAGTCGACGTGCTCCTTGGACGCCAACCACACCGCGCCTGGCAAACTTCCCCCGACGGGAGGATGTAGCGTCCAGTGCTCGTCGGACCACACCGGCGCGGTGGCCGTACCGGTGCAGATCCCGCACGGATCGCCGCCCGGCTCACCCCGCCGAGGAGGCTCCGGGATGACACGCTCCTCGGGATCGAGGAGGACCAGCGGTTCCTTGTAGGGCAACTTCACGTTCCTCGTCCTTTCCGTAACTCGTAACGCGGCACCGCTAGTGGCACCGCTCGATCCCGTCGGGCTTGTGCGCGACGAAGCTGAGGATTCCGTCGACCCTCACCGTGATCCTGTCGAAACCCAACGCCTGGAACAACGCAAGCAACACGGCAGGATCGAGCGGGTTGTAGGTGTCGCCGGCGTGGAACTCGTGAAGCCCTGTGCTTCCGAGGCTGTCCGAGCCGATGAGCACACCGCCAGGGCGGAGGACCCGCAGCGCCTCGGCCAGGATCGATCGCTGGAGGGCAAGCGTCGGCACGTGATGCAGCATCGTGAACGTACCTACGGAATCGAAGCTGTCGACGTCGTACGGCAGGTCGGCTCCACTTCCCACCGCAACCTCCACATTGGAGTCGGCGTACCTCTCCGCCAACCGGTGAGCAGCTTCCTCGTCGATCTCGAAGGCGACGATCCGCTTCACCAGGTGGCGCAGGCACTCAGTCGCCGCGCCGGGTCCAGGGCCGATCTCGAGTATTTCATGTCCGAGGTCTGCCTGATCCACGAGCCACGGCAGCACCTCATCCCGGACGTAAGCGGCCCACTCGGGACTCGGGCAAAGTTGCTGGTGGTTTGCATTCACCCTGCTCACGGTACGGAAGCTAGGCGGCCAGTCCAAGACCGTAAGCTGCCATTTCGTGTCGTCAAACGGACACAGCGTGGGCAACCCAAGGCCGGGCGATGGCGCGTGCAACAGGGACAGACGCTTCCCTGACGCGAACATCGTCGTCGTCACCTTTCCGATGCCTGCCGGGCACGTATTCGACTGGCATACGCATCCGGACCACCAGCTAGCTTGGGCTGCCGCCGGCGTGCTGACAGTCCGTACCAAAGACTCGGCCTGGGTGCTGCCCCCCACACGCGCCCTCTGGATTCCGGCAGGGGTCCGCCACGAGACGCTGTCGGAGGGCACCGCGACGATGAGGACCGGCTACGTCAAGCCAGACTCCTGCCCGATCACGTGGAGGGACTGCACTCCCGTCACGGCGAGTCCACTTCTTGCTGAGCTCATCGGCTACCTCGAGGATGCTGACCTCGGGCCTGACAAACGAACCCACGCCGAAACCCTCCTCGTCGATCTCCTCGAACCCGTCCCGACCGCCAGCTTCGACGTGCGAATGCCCACCGATGATCGGGCTCGCCAGGTCGCTGACGCGCTCGCTCGCCACCCTGCCGACAACCGCACGTTGGCCGAGTGGGGTCGTGATGTCGGCGCCAGCAGCCGGACGCTGGCTCGCACGTTTCTGGCTGACACTGGACTCCCGTTCGGACGTTGGCGTTCGCTGGTGAGGCTCCGCGCCGCCACCGTCGCTCTCGCCGGCGGCGAGCGAGTGGCCAACGTCGCCTCACTCGTTGGCTACGAGTCCACCAGTGCCTTCGTCTCGGCGTTCCGCCGGGAAACCGGTGTCACTCCGGCGACCTACTTCCGGACCAGGCCCGACCCAGGCCTCGTTGGCAGGATCGAGCCTTAGGTCGGACCGCTGAAGGGCTTGGGCAGGCCGCGGCCAGCTCTCTAGGCACCAGATCTGTTCCGTCTCGCGGCTGACGATTGCTGGCGCCCTCGCGTCAATACACCCTCAGGGTCGGAACGGCGCTTGTGGAAGTGACACGGCGGCTATGGGTTCGGGAACTGATACCGTCTCGTGGGAGCGGGTTCAGCTGAGCCGCTCGCGTGTTGGGCAGGGGGACGATGAAAGTCAGACTGACAGCAAAGTCGCGCCGAGCGTTTGTGGCGGTGGCAGCTGTAGGACTCAGTGCGATGCTGTTGGTTTCGCCTGCCGTGGCGTCACCCAAGGTCACTGTTCAGGCCCCGACGGTGCTGACCGTTCTCTTGACCACTATCTACGGCTCGGTGCTCGTAGTGGGTGGTGGTCCCAGCGGCCAGCTGGCCGGCTACCCGATCTACGAGTTCAGCGGCGATGCCGCCGGGAAGTTCGCTTGTAGCAGAACAAAGGCGATGGGGTTTGACGCTACCTCGGGCGAGGGCAAGCTGCTGACCTGCACCGGTCCGGCGAGCGACATCATCAATGATGTATTCACTGACGACTGGCCTGCGCTCACGACATACGGTGCGCCCGTCGCCGGTCCGGGCGTCAACCGCCGGCTCCTAGGGACGGTTGACCGTCCGGGCATCGGCACCCAGGTCACATACGGCGGCCATCCGCTCTATCTGTTCGACGCCCCTTCACGGCCGTTCCTGCCAGAAGGCGAGCGCTATATGGAAACGGTGGCGCCCTTCCCACCGTGGCACGGGTTCTGGTCTCTTGTATCGTCCCGGGGAGGCCAGCCGGTAGCCGGCCCGGCCACCATCGAGACCGAGACCCTACCGGACGGCAAGAGAGCCGTCGCCGTCGAGATGGACTCGAACATATTTCCTATGGCGGTCACGGTGTACTCCTATAGCAAGGACCGTTCGGGATTCAGTGCGTGCAGCGTTGCTTGCGCCGTCAAGTGGGACCCGGTTCTCACGACGGGAAGGCCACATGTCGCCGGGGGCATCGCCGCGAAGGACGTCGGCGTCATACACCGCTCCGACGGAACCGACCAAGTGACCTACAAGGGCAAACCTCTCTACCTTTACTCGCGCGAAAGGGGTATCTTCCCTGTCGCCGGACAACCACCACAGCGGTCGGGCACGGTGGGCAACGGCAACGACTTGACCGGCCCCGGGGGCGGGACGTTCTCGATCATCTACCCCAGTTAGCCAGGAGACGATCGCCTGATCGGAGAGGGCGCAGCCGACGGCACCGAAGCGGCAGAGTCCGCCGGGATCACACCACTTGAGAGAGACGCAAGAATTCATGGCTTGTCTGGTCACCGAGCAAAGAGGTTTCCAGTTCCCCGTCACGTGCGCGGCCGTCTTTCAGCCGCTCGCGCCTGCCTTATGGGTAGCTCACGACATCCACTGGTGTTGATCTTCCTGGAGTCGTCGACGTCACTGGACCACCAACCCCGTTGATGATCGAGTCATCTCCACCGGAACCTCCGATCCACACCGCAATGACATCATGGAACTGCACATCGGGCGTGTCAGGGGCCTCGAAGGCCTGGGTGTCGTGCAAGGTGGCCGAAGTATTGATGAAGACGACATAGCTGGCTACGCCGTAGCCCTGGAATGTCTTGACGTTGGAGCCGACCAAGAAGGCAGGGTAACCGTCTTGGTTGGCCGCAGCCATCCACGCCGACTGGCTGGGCGGGTCGTAGGGCAGCTCATTCTGGAAAAAGACGTCCGTGCCACCCTGTCCAGTCCAGACCACTTCGTACTTCTGGTAGTGCTCGACGGCCAGTCCATAGGCAGTGACGTCGTCGCCGCTGACCACGACGCCAGTGTTGGCAGTGTTCTGGGTCCAGCCGACTAGGTTGCCGTGGTCAGCGCGCCATGCCCATACGTCATCGATGATCGAGTTGTCGGCGTTATCGAGCAGGCTGACGGTGGCGCCCACGGGCGTGGTCTCCGCACCGCCGATGCGGAAGAAGACATCCTGGATCAGGTCCGGGTCGCTTGCGGTGCGGGAACTCCGCGTGCTGGTCCCGACCGTGAGCAATGTCGGCGAGTTGACCGGACCGGCATCGACGATGAGGTCGGACAGTTTCACGCCGTTGTTGGAAGCGACTACCACGGCGGCATCGCCACGCTGTGGGACCAGGGTCGCGAACCCCAGCCCCAGCACCACGGTGTTGTCGCGGTTGACCACTATGGGTTGGTCAAGCTTGTAGATACCGGGCGTGAGGATGAGGTTCCGGCCGAGGGCGAGCGCCGCGTTGATGGTCGGAGTGGGCGTGTTCGGATTGGCCACGAAAAAGGTCGAGATGGGGATGGACGTGCCGGCTTCCTCGCCGCTGGCCCAGGACGGTCCGGACGAATCGTGCTGCACAGCGGGGACGAAGACGCCGTAGCGATCGTCGCCGTCCGAGTACAGAAACGGCTCCTCCTCAGTGACTGGGCTTTTCGACAGGACCGTGTTTTGCTCGCACTGGCCGGATAGGACGGGCGATGGCGCGCCCTCGACTCCTGAGTAGACCATGTTCCAGAGCCCTTGCGGGCACCCGGCAGCGCCACCGATGTCGCTGTTGCGGACCATGTACTGCTGGTTGCCGTAGAAGTCGAGGTCGTGGCTGACGCGGCTGTCCGCGATAAAGCCGCCACTGGCATAGTCGTCCGACGCGCAGTAGTCCTGGAAGACGAGGCTGCCATTGACTATGACGCGCCTGATCGGGCCAGCTTGGGATGCCGACCAACTCTCTTCGGTGTTGGTGCAGCCGGGGCCGTGGGCGTCAACGACCGGCGGCGCGTAGGCCGGTGGGGAGCCCGGTAGGTCGACGTTGAGCGTCAGGTTGGACTTCGATCGCCAGAAGTTGTCTGTGGAGCTGCAATTGCTGGTCCCGGCTGCACAGGAGTTGTTGAACACGTCGATGGCCCCGTTGATTACGGTGTCTTGGGGCATGTAACCAAGGCCTGCGACTTCCGTGTAGTAACCGACCTGGAACACGAGGGGGTCGGTGGCCGACCCGTAAGTTCCCGGCTCGAACAGGAGGGCGTAACGGTCACTGTCGAACTGACTGGTGATCGGGACTTGGCGAGTCGAGATTCTGTTGAGGTCGGTCTCGATTGCTGTCTGGCTCATGGTGTCGTTGAACACGCAGACGTCGGGGCCGAAGACGGCGACGTTCCCCGGGCACATCGACACAGGCGGGGACGCGGGAGGACTCGAAGCAGCCAGGCCGACAACGGCAAGACAACCACTGGCGACCACTGCCACCATTAGGAGCACCCGTGGGCGCCGCAGCCAGATGACGCCGCCTCTCGACTGGCGGGGGTCCCCACGAGATGGCTGGTTGCGTTCTCCCATCACGGTCTTACTCCCTGTCTGGCGAGCCGAGCCTCAAGGGCCATGGCGCGCGGCACAATTGGTGCTCTAGGAGCTTTCCCTCCCCGGAGTGGCCGCCTCGCCAGACTAGACCGAGCAGCTGTGTAGCAAAAGCGCCCGCTGACCCCTCTCGCGGCTCGTCGGGTAGCTCGACATCGCCGAGAAGTCCCGCGCGAGTTCCCGCTCGGAGGTGCTCGAGCGTGCTTGAGCTCCCCCACCTATCTCGTCGCGAACTCGATGCCGCCGTGGGGCAGGGCACGAGCCCCCCAAGCCATTCCAGGGACGGCCACGCCTTGATCGCACGCCAGTCCGGTGCTGTAAGCTGGCGTGCTTTAGCGGCAGCACACTGGTATTCGTCCGCTCGGGAAGGAGGTCGGCCACGCCGTTCCTCAACCCGTTCGCTGGAGGGAGCAAGTCGTGTCGTTCGGAAGGCATTCACTGATGGTGCGCTTGACGCATCATGCGCGCCGAGCGGTCACGACTCACCCGCCCAAGGGCCCCAAAGCGCACCGATTGAGCGTTCGAGCCCTCGTCCTGGTGGCTTTGGCGTTGTCGGTGCTGTTCGGAGAGACAGCGGCGGGTGCAGTTGGAGGCTTGCCTCTGGTCAAAGCGTCGACAGCACATCGCAGTTCTAAAGCAACCTCCGCTCCGCGTGCCAACCAGCTTGATGGCGATCAGGTCGCTACCAGTCGCGGCAATGACTATCGCGACGGGTGGTACCCGGACCAGCCCGAGCTCACTCCACGGCTCGTCAGCTCATCAACCTTCGGGCAGCTCTTCGCGACTCAGCTCAACGGCCAGATTTACGCGCAACCCCTTATCGTCGGGAAAGTCCTGCTCGTGGTAACGGAGACCAACTGGGTTTATGGTCTCAACCCTGTGACGGGAGCCATCGAGTGGTCCCGCCAGATCGGGACACCTTTCCTAGACAAGTCTCTGGGTTGTGCCGACCTGACACCAGACCTCGGAGTGACCTCGACACCTGCGATCGACCCATCCACAGGCATCGCCTACATCGTCGACCAGGCCTTTGCGGGTCAGCCGAGACACATTGGGTGGTTCATGAACGCCATCAACCCGGCCACGGGCGCCGAAATGCCACACTTCCCGATCGAGATCAAGGGCCCGGCCAGCAACAACCCGAAACAACCCTTCACTCCTACGAAAGAGCTTCAGCGGCCCGCCCTGTTGTTCCTCGGAGACGTCGTTTACGCCGCGTTCGGGTCGCACTGCGACTTCGCGCCCTTTGCCGGGTTCATAGTCGGCGTGTCGACAAGCGGCCGGCAGACCACGCTGTGGACCGACGAAGGTACCGTTAGCGGCGGCGGCGGCGGGATCTGGCAGACTGGTGGCGGCCTTGTTTCCGACGGTCCGGGCCAGATCCTGTTCGCATCCGGCAACGGATTCGGTGACGCCTCCCACCCGAACGGGCCGATCCCTGGCTCCTCGCCACCGGCGAACCTGGCCGACTCCGTCGTCCGGCTCGTCGTTCAGCCGGACGGTTCATTGAAGCCGAAGAACTTTTTTTCGATGAACAACGATGTCGTCGTCGACCGCAAGAACGGGGATCTCGTCGGCGTGGCAGCACTGCCGGCTCAGTTCTCAGCACCGAATTACCCGCATCTGCTTGTCGCGACCGGCAAGTTGGGCTTCGTCTATCTGCTGAACAGAGACAGCCTCGGTGGGGTGGGAGAAGGTCCTGGTGGGAAGGATCTCGTCCTCGGGGAGTACGGGCCGATCGGACAGGTTTTTTCGACACCCGGGGCCTGGCCCGGTGACGGCGGCTACGTATACGTCTCGACGGTCGCGGATGCAAGCGGGGGCGCCGGCAGAGTAGATGCCTACAAGTTCACGACCAGCCCGAACGGCCTGCCTGGCCTTCGCCTCGTCGGCACGAGCTCGCAACCGACCTTCTTCGGGGTGTCCGGTCCCGTCGTCACCTCCGCCGGCACCAGCTCCGGCACCGCGGTGGTGTGGGTGGTCAGCGCGGGCAACCTTCAGGCCTACGATCCAATCCCGGTACAAGGCAAGCTGGTGCTTCTCGGGTCGTGGCCAATCGGCGACAGCACCCCGTTCAATGCACCGGGTATCGGCGACAATACGCTCTATGTAGGCAACCTAAACGGCATGCTGTACGGGTTCGGCAAGAAGGTACCCGGCGCGGGTCTTGCGCGAGGCACGCGATCCTGACACTTCAAAGGCGCGACTCGCCGGCGAGCCCACCGGCGAGCCCATCGGCGAGCGCCGGATTGCCGCTTGTCACGCGGAAGACGGACCTTCTCGTCAGAGGTCGCACTGGGAGAACCGGACTTCCCTGTTGCCGTTGACTGCTTCCTTGTCGCAGTCCGTGGAACGGGGTGGACTCGCGAGGCCGCCGCGGCTATCCTGAGCGGCGCACGCTGTTGGCGAGGGCTGTGACCGGGGGGGTCCAGGTGCTGCGTGAATTCAATCTCTACGACCTGTTCATCCTCTCCTTCGTTCAGCTCGTCCTGGCGACGGTGCTGGTGCTCAGTCCTGCCAGGGAAATAGTTCGCACTCGATTCCGGTGGACAGGCTCCAAGGTCACCGAGGTACTCCTTGGTGCTCTCGGGGCGGCCGCCATAACGGCCCTCGCGTGCGTTCTAAGCGCCGAGCTGTGGGGATTGCCTGTGAGTGGACTCGAGACGGCCGCCTACTTGCTCGTGGTCTTCTCGCTAGGGGTCATCATTCTTCGCTCCGACTGTGGCGTGCTCGGCCAGGTTTTCCACGCTTCGTACCTGGCGGCAGGCTTCACCTTCCTCGGGTTTGCAGGTTATGTCGCCGCTGCAGCCACCCACTCGATTTTCGAGGCGATGACGTCTTCCTTCCTGCTCTTGCTTGATCTCGGGGCCTTCTTGGTGTGGGGCTCGAACGTCAGCTATATCAGCGACGTCTTGTGCCGCACACGACACTCGCGCCCCCAGCCCGTGGCCGATCCTGGCTACCGGCCGATGGTGTCACTGCACATCCCGGCGTACAACGAACCTCCCGAAATCCTCATCAACACGATCAAGGCCGCGGAGCAGCTCGACTACCCGGACTTCGAGGTGGTCGTAATCGACAACAACACCTCGGATCCCGCGATCTACGGCCCAGTCGAGGAGTACTGCCGAGACCGGGAGCGTGTGCGATTCGTCCACGTCGCCCCCTGGCCGGGCTACAAGGCGGGTGCCTGCAACCTCGCGTTACGCAGCTACACAGACCCGCGCGCCGAGATCATCGGCTTGATCGACGCGGACGACGTAGTCAAGCCGCACTACCTGCGCGAGACCGTCTCTTACTTCTCCGATCCGCAGCTGGGTTTCATCCAGACCTTCGAGGGCAATCGGGACTACGAGGGCAGCGCTTACTACACAGCCTGCGTCGACTCCTACCAGGCGTTCTATATGGCGATCATGTCCTCGCGAAACGAGAGGGACTCGGTACCGTTCGTCGGCACCATGGGCCTGTTCCGTCGGAGCGCGCTTGTTGGCATCGGTGGATGGAACGAGTGGTGCATCAGCGAGGACACCGAGGCGTCGTTGCGGATGGCGAAGGCGGGCTGGGCCGGCCTCTACATACCGCGCTGTTTCGGCCGGGGTGTCGTGCCGCCCACCTACGCCGGGCTCAACACACAGCGGCATCGCTGGTGCTTCGGCGCGATGCAGATCTTCCGGCTTCACTGGCGGAGCCTCATGCCCTGGGACCGCTCAGCTGACAACCACCTCTCGAGCAGTCAGCGCAGGGACTACCTGATGGGATGCATGGGATGGATGAGGGACCTCTTGATGTTTGGGTTCGCCCTGTTGCTGCTTGCCATCGCCGGGCTGCGACTCGCTGGCTCCCACTTTGCCATCACGCCGCTGGCCGGCGACAGGTCGCTACTGCCGATGTCGCTCATCCTCATCGCCACGATCTGCATGATGTGGACCCTCCGTTACTGGACGACGATGTCGCATCGGCGAGCCCTGTTGTGTCTCGTCATCAGCCTCTCCGCCGGTTGGATAACGGCCCTAGCTTGCATCGAGGGCCTGGCACGGAAAGACGGCGTCTTCCTGAGGACGTCAAAGTCCGGCAGCACTCACCATCGAATCCGCACGGCCCTCCGGTTGAGCCGCCTGGAGACCCTGTTGGCAGGTGCTCTGTTCGTCTCCGCAGGACTCCTCGCGACCCTGTCGCGCCCACCTCTGTTGCTGATTCTCATCATGTCCCTTCAGGGCATGGTGTACTCGTGTGCCCCGATCGCCTCGTTATGGAACCTGCGTGCGCAACGCGTGCCGGTACTCACATACCGGCGTCGCTTCGAAGAGCGGCGCCTTCGCGAGGCGCGCAGTCGGCCCCTTTCTCGAGTGCTGCGCCCGGCAACAGCGACGCTGCTCGCGTTGGGTGTCGGTGGGGTGACTAGCGCCTTCATAGCGCCCGCGGCCCTGCTGCGCGCGACGGTCGTGCATCACAAAGCCATTTCTGTACGGGCGCTGCTCTCCTCGTCGTCAGACACCGAGGTATACATGAAGCTCGCGCCGGTCTCGTGGAAGCAGGCGCCCTACTACCTCGTGAGCTCGGTCGCGCTCTCCAAGCCCGTGTCCTCCTCGCCGACATCGCCGGTCGAGCTCAGCCTCAGCTTCGAGACCTCCGCTCTTGCCCTGCTCGACGAGGTCATGCGCGATGACAGCCCCGGGAAGGCAATCTCCGCCCTCACGCTCGTCATCCGCGAGCCGGGCAGGGACGGACGGCCGGGCACGACCGAGATGACAGACACGTTCTACAAGGCCTTCGTCTCCTCTTTCGACGCAACCTTGTCAGGCTCGCCAGCGGGCAAGGTGACGCTCTCACTCTCGAGCCTGGGCCACGTGCTCACCGCGCCGAAGGTTGTCGGGAACCTAGGCCCGTTCCCCAATGCACCGCTTTCCTCGCCGGCGAGCGCGACCGACGCCTACGTGAGTCTGGGACCCACCTCGTCAGCTTATGGGTCTGACTATCCGGTGAGCCTGGTCGAGCTGTCCCAGGCGGTGTCTTCTTCGCCGACAGCGCCTGCCCACCTCAACATGAGCTTCGAGACGTCCTCGCTCGCCGTGCTCGACGAGGTCGTTCGCGACAGCGGCCCCGGAAGGGCCATCTCCGGGCTCACTCTTGTGGTAGGCAAGTCGGGTGCGAGCGGAAGCCCTACCACGATCGAGTTGACCGACACATTCGCCAAGGCGGTCGTCTCCTCGTTCGACGAGACGCTGTCGGGCGTGCCGGTGGGCAAGGTGACTCTCTCGCTCGAGTAGCGGAGCGGCCCTCCCCGCGCGGTGGTGCCTGAGCCGACCGGTCAGATCGCGGCGCTCAGCCTTGCTGGAGAGATCCGCAACTTGCTTGGGAGAGAGCCGTCCTCATGCTGAGGCAGTAGGAGGAGAGCTTCAGCGAGAAGAAGGACGATCCCGCACTTGTCACAGCTCCGTCTTGCGGGCCGAATTCCATGCCGAAGGGTATCGAGTCCAGCCAGTAACGCTTTCGAAACTCACTCCACCCATAGTTGTGTTGGAGTAGTGCGCCCACGGCTGAGAGAACTGAGCTGAGATCGACGCTCACAGTGCCCTTGCCTACGGTGTCGGCCGAGTTCAGGACTACCCAGACAGCGCCACCCCAGGGCGCCGTCTGCCCGTTCGCGAAGACGTTGCTCGCGTAGATCGTCCAGGCTTGCTTGTCGGGTCGGACGACGCCATCGGTGGAGAACGGGATGCTCGCCGTTCCGACCTCCATGCTCCCCGGAAGTAGCGCCTTCAGGTCATAGTCAGTCCAGACCATGACCTCGAGAGTGCCATTGGTTCTGCAGGGCGTTCTTGTTGCCGAGGGGTTGAGCCACAGGTCATATGCGATGTCATAGGTAACTTGTCCCGTACGTGAGGAGTAAGTCGTGGTGCCGATCAGGTCGGACGGGATCGCCTTTACTTGCATGGGAAGCGGTAAGGTCTTTGACTCCGGCGGCGAGGTGGCTTTGTGGCACAGGTTGATGCCGTACAGGACATTCGGGTAACCGCGCACCCAGGTGTATGCACTTGGCGCCAGGCAACTCGATTGTGTGCAGGGCGGAGCGCTGGGAAAGTCACCCCGCACCGCTAGGGCGCCGGGGGAGCTCACTGACATGCCCAGTGATCCAGGCGTCGTCGCGCCGCCGCCCAGATTCCACTCGTCTCCGTTCAGCTGGGCGACGCCGAGGTCGGGACCGGAGGTTTCGCAGGCCTTGTGTGCGTACGGACCGAACTGGCATCGCGCCGTCCAATCCCAGCCCCTACCCCCCGCCGCAGCGTCGGGTAGAAGCGAGACTCCTGAGTGCACAGCACCGCCTTGTCCGCAGGCGGCCAGAACCAGTGCGAGGGCGGACACCGCGACTAGGAGAATCGGTCCACGTCGCCGATCCTGCTCGTTCTTCCCGTGCTGGTCCGGGACCACTCAACGGCTCCTGACTGGGCCTGGATGCATCAAAGTCGGCGGGTCGCTTAGAAGAAGTGAAGATGCACGTGGCCGCCCCGAGCGACGATGGCGAACACCTTTCCGATGATCGATGATCGGGCGATCGTGCCGAACACCCGGGAATCGCATGAGTCGGAGCGATTGTCCCCCATGACGAAGTACTTGTCAGGCAGGATCTTCGTGCGGCGTATGGACGTAGACCCCACTTGTCCGTACTTAGAGTCGTACCAGCCCCGCTCATTCAGCAACTGTCCGTTTATGTAGATGTTCTTCCCCGCCGACCAGATCGTGTCGCCTGGCAGACCGATCACGCGTTGCACGAGATCGCGGCTCTGGCCCTGGGGTGCCTTGCACGGGAAGAGATTCGGATGGCGGAAGACCACGATGTCTCCGAGGTGAATCGGCCCACCAAGGCCGTTGGACTTCACCACCAGGATCTGATCACCGATCTGGAGAGTCGGCGTCATAGCGGCCGAGGGGACGGTGAAGGGTTGGACGGCAAAGGCGCGTAGCGTCACTGACGCTCCTGCCGCCACGACTATGGCCAGGGCCAGCTTGATGGCCAGCCTTTGCCGCTGCCGGTGACTTGGTCGGGCTTTCTTGGCCGAGTGGCTGGGCGGCGCGGGCTCGATGCCCTCGTGACCCAGCTCGAGGCCCCGTAGGCGATAGTCGTGATTCCAGCGTGAGTGGAGCGTCCTGGCGCGCTTCACTCCCAGACCCTGGTCAGCTCCGTCGATGCCTGAACCGGAACCGTTTTCAGAAAGGGCGGGAAGCTCGCCAATCAACGGAGGCGACTGAAGTCCCGTGTCGGTTGAGGGTAGGCGCATGTTCAGCGACCTGATCCGGGGCCCAGTGTTGCGAGAAAGCTCTGTACCTGTTCTGCTTGCTTGTCGTTCAACTTTGCGAATACGACTCCAAGCTGCGTGTTCGGCCCCACGATCCTGTGCCAGGTGATCCTCGAGGCAACATCGAGTCGGATGTCGGACCCGGAGATCCGGTCTTCTAGCCAGAGGGGCGGCTCGAAGGTGCGACCCGACTTGAGGATCGACCGCGTGTAAGGCGCGACGAGATGCACACCGCCCTGGCTGATGTTGAGCAGGTCGACGGAGATGATCTTGTGGCCACAGCTGATCTGCGCCCGTCCGGAGAGGTGGACCCGCGCATGGAGTCGACGCTCGGCTGCGGCCATCGGCAGGTGGCCGTTGCCTTTCACGAGCGGATCCAGGCTCTTCCCGAGCGCGGGCTTGCCGCCAGGCATACTCGGGAGTTTGGTCATCTGCCCGTCCAGCCCTGACTCGGGCTGGCGGAGTGATTGGTCGTGCCGGTGCTTGCGGAGAAACGATCTCAACGGAGCCGCGTGGGAAACCGACGAGTAACGTGCCGCGACGAACTCGAGAGACCAGGCGCGTTTCTCCGCGGGCACGAGAGCGGACCAGTTTGGCGGCATCCGTCGGAACAGGGACGGTACGGGATCTGTTGGATCGGACAGTTGCGCTCCCCAGCTGGCCACTATAGAAGCCGCTTCGGCGGGCGTCACTGTGGCGCTGCTCGGCTCGTAGGGCAGGTCGAACAGGCCGGGGTCGTGTTGCCAGTAGGGACGCCCAGCACTGATCGCCTGGGCAACGTCGGGCCAGCGGACGCGAGCGAGCAGGTACGGGCGCACTGTGTCGGGCAGTACCAGGTACTGCACGTCGGCCATCTCTGATCCCTCGCCTATCTAGAAGCCGGTCGCGTTAACGAGGCTCTGCCTGCGCGGCCTTGTCGAGGCTCTCTCCGTGCGCGAGTCCGCACGTGCACGCGCCAATCGTCCGCCCAAGTCGCGAATGACCGACGCCACGTCGGCACATCCGGGCGGCTAAAGACCGAGCCCTCCCCATTCAATCCCCCGCACTCTCGATCCCGTTCGGACGATACGCAGGCTTCGCCCCACGAGTAGGAGATGTAAAGGTAACAACCGCCGAGGTTGGTGTCCCTGTTTCATTCGTACGACTCAATAGCGGTGAGTTTGTACGAGAAGTACAGTACGCCCGGCACAGAAGCCGGCTGGTCTGCCGCGATGCGACTGCCCTTGTCACGCGTGTGCCTTGTGCAGCTCGGACAGCATCGTAACGGCGTCGTGTCGTCGGCCGGGAGAGGGTCTGCGGATTATTCGGCTGTTCGCGCTCCCGAAATCCGGCGTTCACATCCGACGCGTACGGTCACGCCATGTCTCGTTACGCGGTCATCCGGCTGTGGCTCGCAGACCGTCCGGGGTCGCTCGGTGAGATCGCCACCAAGATCGGGGAGGTCGGCGGTGATCTTGTCGGCATCGACATCCTCGAGCGTGACGGCGCCCGAGCGGTGGACGAGCTCACGGTCGAGCTCCCCGCCGGCTACGACCCGGAGGACCTTGTTGCAGCCCTCTCGCCGCTCCCAGGCGTCGAGGTAGAGGATCTGCGTCATCTCGTCTCCCGTGTCCCCTATGCCGGTCGTGACCCGTTCGACACCGCCGTGCTCCTCGCTGAGGCCACTGGCCGGACGGAGCTCTCGCTGTTGCTCGTGCGAGGCATTTGCACCGCCTTTGCCTGCGAATGGTGCACAGTGCTCAAAAGGGGCGGGACCGGGCTCACCGCGCTCGCAGAAGTTGGCAGTCCGCCGACCGCTGCCTGGCTTGACGCGTTCGTTACCGCCGCGCGATCAGGCCTGTCGCTTTCCATCAGTGACGCAGGACTGGTCGGGCCTCGGGACGTCGCCTGGGCGCCGCTCTACTCATCTGGTCTGGTGGCCGTGGCGGGACGTGATGGCCCTCCGTTTCGCAGCCGTGAACGCCAGCAGCTCCAGCAGCTGTGTCGGGTCGCC
>JBKQMT010000175.1:0-6487 GCA_052146595.1 Acidimicrobiales bacterium | reverse complement strand
GGGCTGGGACCCCGTTACCGGCTGGGGGAGCCCAAACGCTGAGGTGCTCGTGCCCCTGCTCGCGCAATAGCTTGAGTCTCCTCGAATGAGCCGGACCTGGGCACCGAGTGCGCCCCCACGTCGCTCGGTCGGGCCCTAACGTGCTCCCTAGACGAGGGCAGCTGCCCGATAGTACGGGCGCTCCGATCGCCGGGTTCGCGGGCGCACAGAATGACAGCCCGAGCCATGTCGTCAAGGAGCACGAAATCGGCCGATCTGCGCCGATCGGTTAAACCGCGCCCGTAGCCGTCTATGGGGGCTGAGATGCAACGGTGGCCGGCGTTCTGGAGTGTTCTTCTGCCCTCGCGATCCATCCCTCTTTCTTGCTGGGAATTCGGGCCAGGCCGCTGGGCCCGTTGGTGTCTCGCTGTAGCTACACGCTGACGCCCGCTACCCTCGAGTGGACGAACCGTAGCTCCCAGGCGACCGTGACACGCACCAGAGCAAGGAGCCACCATGCCCGACTATGACCGATTGCGGCATGAGGAACTTGCGTCGATCAGCGAGTTCCTCCACGGGCTGTCCGACGAGCAATGGGATCACGGCACCCTCTGTAGCGCCTGGCGCGTCCGCGACGTCGTGAGCCACATCGTCCTCGGCTACACAACCTCCTTACCGTCCTTGCTCGGCATGCTCGCCAAGTACCACTTCAACGTCCCGCAGGGATTCACCAAGGGGGCTGTCGCCTTCGGCGGCGCGCACACTCCGGCGCAGATCATTGCCGTGTTCGACACCATCCCTAACGAGCACGTGAAAAAGGGCGTCTCGCGCTTCATTAAGCCACAGGAGAGCCTTGTCGACCACATCGTCCACCATCAGGACATGCGTCGACCTCTCGGCCTGCCAAGAGAGGTTCCCGCCGAGCGCCTGCTGGCTGCGCTCGGCGTCGTAACCGTGTACACCGGAGTCGGCGGGGCGGTAGGCGTCAGGAAGCGGGCCGGCGGGCTCCGCCTCGTGGCGACCGATGTCGACTGGTCCCAGGGCGAAGGACCGGATGTGCGCGGCACGGGCGAGGCCCTCCTGCTCGCCCTGACGGGCCGCCCGATCGTGCTCGACGAGTTGACCGGCGACGGCGTGGCAACGCTTCGCTCCCGGCTCTCGAGCTAGCTGGGTCGGCGGCGCCCGGGCGATCTCGTCGTGGCACGCGCCCTCTCGAGGCCGTCGAGGATGAGATCGAGACCGAACTCGAACTCGTTCCCGTAGTCGTATCCAGGCTTGAGGACGTGCTCGACGGTCAGCTCCGTCAGGTGGGGGTACTCGTCGGGGCGGAACTGCTTGAAGATCATCTCGGCCACTTCGGCTGTTTCCTCCTCGGTGTCAAAGGGCAGGCTCGCCTCTTGCAGCGCGAAGCCGTAGATGTAGCTGTCAAGGGCGGAGAAGGCGTGCGCTGCCATCTCGACAGAGAAGCCTGCCCCCCGAAGGCTTCCGATGACGGCATTGTGGTGCCTGAGTGTCGCCGGGCCAGGTGAGGTCCGCGACGACATGAGAGCGATCGCCCACCGATGGCGGGACAGGGCCTCGCGGGCTGAGACAGCACGCTCACGCATCGCCGCCTTCCAGTCGGTTCCACTAGAGGGCAGCTCGATCTCGCCGAAGACGAGGTCGACCATGCCGTCCAGGAGCTCGTCCTTGTTGGCCACGTGGTTGTAGAGCGACATCGCCTCTACACCGAGGGCCTCGCCGAGCTTTCGCATCGTGAGTGATCCGATCCCGTTCGCGTCCGCGAAAGTGAGCCCGGCACGCAGTACCCGTTCACGGCTGAGCGGGGTCCGGGCCTCTCTCACGGGCTTGCTCGGCGGCGCCATCGGTGTTTCTCCAGTCTGGGGCTTGACAAGCTTACGTCGTAAGTATAACCTCACTTACAACGTAAGCAAACGACAACCGCGGGGAACCATGAAGACAGCAACGCTCGACCGACCGACACAGCCGACACCCGCCACCGGCGCGGCGCAATCGGCGACGAAGAAGCAACACATGTCTCAGCGGAAGATCGCCGGGTTGGCGGGGTTGCTCTTCATCTTCTGCACGATCACGTTCGTCATTGGCAATGCCCTCATCAAGTCGTACTTCTCCGGCCACCCATCGGGCGATGGCACGCTCGTCGTGGGCGTGCTCATGGAGGCCCTAACGGGTTTCGCGGGCGCGGGCATCGGAGTGGCGATGTGCGCCATCCTGCGACCACGCGGCCCGCGTCTGTCGACGGCGTATCTCGTCTTGAGAGCCCTGGAGTGCTGTGCTCTCGTCGCGGTCGGGGCGTATTTCGTCGTGAGCAGAACAGCGTGGCAGGACTACGACGTGTTCGTCTATGCCTTTACGGGTACAGCCGGGCTCGTCTTGTCGTTCCTGCTGCTTCGCTCCCGCCTCGTGGCGCGGTGGCTGTGCATGCTCGGGATCGTCGGTTACGCAGCGCTCCTAATCGGCGCGGCGGGCAACGCGCTCAGCATGACAGACATTCACTCAGGTGCGGGCGTGCTGTTCCTCGCCCCCGGTGGCCTCTTCGAGCTCGTCCTTCCACTTGTCCTGATCTTCAAGGGCCTACAGCCCGCCGAACTCCCGGAGCGACGACTGGCGCAGGGATAGAGCGACAAGAGCTGACCAACCTGGACCACCTGTCCACGACATCTACCTGTTAACGAACTACGTCCCAGCAACTCAACGAACCTTAGGAGAGACAATGTCAATGTCCACGCCGTACCCGGCCGAACTGGGTTTCGATGCCGACCTCCACATCAGCCGCTGGCGCCCGCTGGTGCAGTGGGTCCTCGCCATTCCCCACCTGATGGTCGCCCGGGCGCTCAATTACCTGCGCAGCATCCTCACCTTGATCAGCCTGTTCACGGTGCTGTTTACCGAGCGCATTCCTCCGGTCATCTTCGACATGATCGCCATGACCTACCGCTACGAGTGGCGGGCCCTGAGCTACGCCCTCTTCCTGCATGAGGACTACCCGCCGTTCGACTTCGAGCCCGCCGCCGGTGACGACGGCGCCCAAGCCCATACGACCCTGAACCTGAGCTACCCCGAGCACCTCAACCGCTGGAAGCCGCTTTACAAGTGGTTCCTCGCCATCCCGCACTACCTGGTCCTGGCCGTGCTCGCCGTCGGTGCGGTGTTCGCGGTGATCGGCGGCCTCATCGGGGTGATGTTCACCGGTGAGTATCCCCAAGGCGCCCGCGGCTTCATCGTCGGCGTGTACCGCTACAGCCTTCGGGTGCATGCTTACGCCGGCTTGCTGACCGACGAGTACCCGCCGTTCCGCCTGGCCGCGTGAGGTACTGCGCGATGAGCGAGCTAGCAGGAGAAGTCATGGCGCAGACGATGAAGGCGATCGTCCAGGACGGGCACGGCACGGCACCCGAGGAGGTGCTGCGACTCGCTGCGCCGATGTTCCCGGCTGAAGCTGTGTATTCGAGCACTCATCAGCGGTATCTCGAACGGGGTCTTTTCTCGAAAGAAACGGATTGTTACCAATTTACTGAAAATACTTGCAAATTGCTCCCGACGAGCGTACCGTGCCCCGCACAGAACGGCCTCGAGGACGGTGAGCTGCATCAGGGTGATGCTCTTCGTCTTGATGGTGTGATCCCGGGGGGACCACGTTCTCAGGGGGGCACCATGAATAAGAACGTCGTCCAGGACGAGTACGGCACTGCACCCGAGGACGCCCTCCGACTGGTAGGGGTCGACAGGCCCGGGGATGCTGACCTGTCGATTCGCAAGGCCAGTATCACCGCAGGTGTCGGACTCCTGGTCATGTCGGCACTCTCGGGCTTCGGGTATCTGTTCGCCGTAAAGGGGCTCGTGATACAGGGCAATGCCGCACGAACAGGCACGAAGATCATGGCCCACGAAAATTTGTTCCGGTTTGGCATCGTGAGCCTGTACCTGGTGGCAGCACTCGACGTCGTCATCGCATGGGCGCTGTACCGCGTGTTCAAGCCAGTGAGCAAAGGCATCTCGGCACTTGCGGCGTGGCTGAGGGTTGCGTACGCGGGGGTATTCATGGTCGCCCTCATCTGGCTCGTCCAGGTGCTCCGCCTGTCGGGCACAGATCAGTTCCAGTCCCAGGCGCTCTCACGAATAAACACATTCACCGACATCTGGGACGCCAGCCTCGTCCTCTTCGGTCTTTATCTGCTAGTCATTTCCTACCTGGTGTTCAGGTCGGGTTATGTCCCAAGGCTCCTGGGAGTCCTGCTCGCCCTCGCTGGTCTCGGCTATCTGTTCGACAGCTTCGCCCGAGCGCTTTCCCGTGGCTCCTCACCTGATGTCTCCGCTATAACGGGCATGGGTGAGTTCGTGTTCGCGCTGTGGCTCGTCATCTGGGGGCGCCGCATCACCTTGGGCGAGTCGGGATCCCACGACGTCCCCATCGGTGCAGCGCCATGAACCCGGAGAGCGACGCTACGAAGACGGCAAAGCTCGACCGGCCGATCGAGCCGCTGATGACTGACAGCACAGAGACGATGAAGGCGATCGTCCAGGACGATTACGGCACCGCACCCGAGAAGGTGCTCCGACTCGCCGAGGTCGCTAGGCCGACGATCGGGGTCGGCGAGGTCCTCGTGAGGGTGGGCGGCGCTAGCGTGGACCGAGGCACCTGGCACATCATGACCGGCCTCCCCTACGCCATCCGCCTCGCAGGCTTCGAGGTCCGCAAGCCGAAGCAGCTCAACCCGGGACGCAGCCTCGCCGGGACGGTTGAGGCCGTCGCCGACGACGTCACACGGTTCAAGTCTGGCGACGAGGTGTTCGGCACCTGCGACGGCTCCTTCGCCGAGTACGCCCGTGCGAATGGGAGACGGCTCGCCCTCAAGCCGAACAACCTCTCCTTCGAGGAGGCGGCCGCTGTCCCCGTTTCCGGTCTCGCGGCGCTGCAGGCGGTACGTGACCGCGCACACGTGCAGCCGGCCCAGAAGGTGTTGATCATCGGCGCTTCGGGTGGCGTCGGCACCTTCGCCGTACAGATCGCCAAGGCTTTAGGCGCGGAGGTGACGGGAGTGTGCAGCACGGCCAAGGTCGACCATGTCCGATCCCTCGGTGCCGACCGGGTGATCGACTACGAGCGGCAGGGTCTCGCCGAGGACGGTCACCGCTACGACGTGATCCTCGACATCGGAGGCAACCGCCGTTTGTCGCAGCTACGCCGTTGCCTCACCCCGCGGGGAACACTTGTGATCGTCGGAGGCGAGACCGACGGGAGATGGCTCGGCGGCGCAGACCGCCAACTCCGGGCGAACCTGCTGTCCCCGTTGGTGAGCCAGAAGCTTGGCAGCCTGATGACCTCAGAGAATGCCGAAGACCTTGGGACTCTCCGAGAACTCGTCCAGTCCGGAAAGCTGGCACCCGCGATCGAGCGGACGTTTTCGCTCAGCGAAGTCCCGGCTGCCATTCGTTACGTTGAGGAAGGTCACGTCCGAGGCAAGGTCGTCATCGCCGTGTGAAGATCAAGCAATCGCTGAGATCATGCGCTCTCGCAAGATGCAGCTCACCATCCATGAGGCGACCGAACGGCGGGTAAGCCTGCCCTAGAACAGCGAGTGGACTAATCCCGCATCGCAACCAAATCGGTAGGGGGCGCGACTAGCAGACGAGCGCGTAGCCGTCTGGCGCCAACGGACCTGGCTCAGGCCGTCACTCGGCCCCGCAGTTATGTGCGGAATCTCGATGTCGATACCGAGCGGCCGGCGGCTACGAACCTGCTCAACGCTCGCGATTGTTGCCGCTCGGTACCGGCACGTCCCGGATACCTCTAATGAGGTCCCGACAACAGACTGAGTTCCTGGCCACGCCTGACGGCAGCCCGGCGGTTGTTTACGCCGAGCTTCATGTAGATGTTCTTCGTATGGGTTCGCATCGTGTTGAGAGATACCATCAGCTCGCGGGCAATGTCGGGCCCGCTCAATTCGGAAGCGAGAAGGCGGAGCACCTCCAACTCGCGGTCGCTGAGCGCCTCGACGAGTCCCTGAGTCCTCACCGGATGGTGCGATGGCGGTTCCCAGCCCGCCAACAACTCTGAGATGTAGTCAGTGGTCATGCCCCTCCGGGAGGCTTCCCCGAGTAGGGCCTTCATGGCGTGGCCCTCGTCGACGAACAGCCGGACGTAGCCCTCAGGCTCTGCTGCCGTCAACGCCTGCTCCAGCGCAACAAGGGCCGACGCCCTGTCGCCGCCGTATGCGGCGGCGAGCGCCTCGAGGATCAGGATCTCGATGACGCTGCCCATCCTGGTTCCCGCTTCGGCCGCCGCCCGCAGACGTCTGAGGAGCCCCCGCCCCCGCCCTGGACTCCCTCCGCAACCCTGCCCTCGGCCTTCGCAGCAGCGAGGACCAGCCTGGCCAGGGTGATGTGCTCGAACTCGCCCAGATAGCTGAGCTCGTCTTCCGGCGACAGCCCCGCCTCACGGGCCCACCTACGAGCTTCCCGTAGACGCCCCATGGCAATCCACATG
>JBKQMT010000174.1:0-81156 GCA_052146595.1 Acidimicrobiales bacterium | reverse complement strand
CCGACCTGCTCGTTGTAAGCGAGCTGCTCTAACCACCTGAGCTAAGCGCCCGTCGCCCCGAAGGCGAGCCGGCCCTACACATGACGACGATAGGCTCTCCCGCCAGCACGATCCTCCGAGGCCCTCTTAAGAGAGCCGCCCGAAAGACCCGTTAGCCCGGCTGCACTGCGCTCGCCGTGACAATTGCCGACACGGATATCGTCGGGCCCCCGCACGCTGTGAACGCCTCGCTCACCGATAAAGCCGAGGAAACTCCCGGGAGGATGACCGACATCGAGCTCACCACTGGGCACGTCTGCTCTCCGTCGGTCGGGACGTCGCTCGACTGCACCAGAAAACCCACTGCGGCGACGCCGGTGGGCGGCAGCGTCAGCAGCGACGGCGACACGGAGAATGCCGACTCCTGCCCCTTGGTTTGAACCGTGGTCGGGAGAGGAGCTGGGGTTGCACCCTGCATGGCTCCGATCAAGCTCACATCAGGGCGACCGTCGAGGGAGCAGGACGCCGTCGAGGTGTTCACCACGTCGACGGGGCTGTAGATCGAGCCGGCGGCGGCGAAGCTCTTCACGGCAACGAGCTTCAAATGACTTGGAAGGCAAGTCGGAGGCGGTCCCGGCTGGGTGGTGGACGTCGTCGAGGTCGTGGCTGCAAGCGTCGTGGTCGTCGGGGTAAGCGTCGTAGTCGTAGGGGTCGACGTCGTAGTCGCCGGGATCGTGGTCGTGGTCGTGGTAGGCGTCGCCGAACTAGAGCAACCTCCTGCAACAACAGCCAAGCCGAGGAGCACCGCGAACCCACCGGCAACCACGGATCTTGAACGCTGCATAAGCCTCCCTGGCTAAAGGAACGGGCCCGCCGGTCACAACTCGCCACGGTCCGTCCGACGCACACCGACGCCCGAACCAGACGGCCGGTGATCCCCGACTGGCCTCATTCGCCGGGCATCGCCCTCAGGCGCGCTCCTGCAGCGGCATCGTAGTTCCAGAACCGGGGTAGCGCGGCGACCAGCGCCGCCGTCCCCACCACGCACAGCACGCCACCTGAGACGATCGAAGCACGCAGCCCCGCGAGAGCCTCGACAAGGCCGGCTTCGACGTTGCCGAGCGTCGGACCTGAGGAGTAGCTCAGCATCTCGATGCCTGCCAGGCGCCCGCGCAGCAGATCGGGGATGGACTGGTTCCACATCGTGTTGCGGAACAGCCCACTCACCATGTCTGCTCCCCCCGCCACGACGAGTCCGACGATCGCCAAGGGAAGCGAGCTCGCAAAGCCGAAGCCGACGATCCCAAGCCCCCAAAGCCCTGCGGCGAGCGCCACCGCACGGCCATGGCGGCGGACGCGGCGGGTCCAGCCGCTCGTCAATGTCACCAGCAGCGAGCCGGCCGACGGTGCTGCGTAAAGGACGCCGAGCACAGCCGCACCACCGAAGTGGCTCGCGACTTGTGGGAACAACGCGGTCGGGATCCCGAAGAACATGGCGTTCATGTCGACGAGATACGAGCCGAGCAGGTCCTGGCGGCTCCTCGCATAGCGGACGCCGTCTGCGATCGCCCGGAGAGAAAGCCCGTCGGACTCAGGCGGCGGAGGCACGGCTCGCATCGACGCGAGAGCAACCAGCGACACGAGGAAGGTTCCGACGTCGAGCCCGTAGGTGACCGGCAACCCGACGGCCACGATGAGGACGCCTGCGACCGGAGGGCCGGCTACCATCCCGAGGTTTCCTTTGAGCGAGGACAGGGCGGAGGCTGCCGGGAGCTCTTCGGCGGAGACGAGCCTTGGCACCATCGCCGCGAGGGAGGGCCGCTGCAGGCCGTCGATGCCGGCCGCGGCAAATGCGACGGCGAAGAGCACCCAGAGCCGCGGCTGAGCCGAGAGCGAGTTCACGACCAGGGTGCCGACCACGAGGCACATCGCGCTCTCCGTCAGCCAGACCATCCGCCGGCGGTCGACCGAGTCTGCGAGGGCTCCCCCGACAACGGCCGTGATGAGCAGTGGGATCAGCTCTGTCAGGCTGAGCAGCCCGACGATCAGAGACGAATGGCTGATGCGGTACGCCTGGTACGGCAGGGCGACGTAGGTCACCATGCTTCCGAAGAAGGACACCCCCTGGCCGACGAAGAGCAGCCGGAACTCCTTCGATCGCCTGAGCGGGGCGAGGTCGATCCGGAACATGGAGGCCAGGCCGCGGCCGCGGCTCGCCCTCTTGGCATCCTCCGCCACCTGCTCGGGAACCGCGGCCGACTCGGGCGGCTCCGGCAGTGGCCCGGCCCGCGAGCCTTCCGGCGCCGGATGGGAGCGGTCCATGCCGTCCAGTGTGACCGCCGGCGAGCTCGCCGACGACCGGCGGCCTGAACGACCAGCCCGGCCTAGGGAAACAGGCCTCTCAGCTCCATCGCCTCGCCCACCCTCTCCAGCGCCACCGCCACAGCACCGCGCCGGGGGGTCACCTTCAGGTCGCGCGAACGGCGCCATACGGAGTCGAAAGCAGCCGTCATCATCCGTTTGAGGCGCTCGGCGACGAGATCGCCCTCCCAGCTGAAGCCCTGCCGGCTCTGGGCCCATTCGAAGTAGGAGGCCGTGACCCCGCCTGCGTTTGCCAGGATGTCCGGGATCACGACGATGTTGCGCCGTTCGAGGATCGCGTCCGCCTCGGGCAATGTGGGCCCGTTGGCGGCCTCGACGATGAGCTGGGCGTTCATCTTCTCGGCCACGTCGGCGGTGATCACGCCCGCCAGGGCGGCGGGGATGGCGAGCTCGCAGTCGAGGCCCCAGATCCGCTCGGGCTCGAGTGGGTCCGCCCGCGCGAAGCCGGCCACGCTGCCCGTCTCGTCGACGTGACGAGCCAGCGCGGCTGCGTCGAGTCCCGCCTGGTTGTAGACGCCACCTCCAGCGTCTGTCACCGCTATCACCCGCATGCCGGCCGAGGACAGCATGTACACGAGCGGGCCGCCGACTTTCCCGTGGCCCTGGATCACCGCCCGCGCCCCGGTCATGGAGAGGCCGAGCTCTTGGAAGGCGGCCCGCGTGCAGATGAGCACGCCCTGGGAGGTGGCGCCCACATGCCCCCGGCTGCCGCCGATGGCGATCGGCTTGCCGGTCACGACCCCGGTCATGGCCTCCCCGCTCACCATAGAGATCGTGTCCATCAGCCACGCCATCACGTTCGCGTCGGTGTTGACGTCCGGTGCCGGGATGTCCCTGTCCGGGCCGAGCATGGACGCGATGCCCATGGCGTAGCGGCGCGTGAGCCGCTCGAGCTCGCTTTCCGAGAGCGTCATCGGGTTGACCTGGATCCCGCCCTTGGCACCGCCGAAGGGCACGTCCACCACGGCGCACTTGAGGGTCATGTCGGCGGCGAGAGCCATCACCTCGTGCGCGTTGACGGACTCGTGGAAACGGATCCCACCTTTGCCGGGGCCTCGCGCACTGTTGTGGTGCACCCTCCACCCTCGGAACACCTCGATCTCCCCGCTGTCACGACGGATCGGGACGGCCACCTCGAGGACCTTCTCGGGCAACGAGAGCATGCGGAGCGTGTCCGGGTCGAGCCCGATGAGCGACGCCCCGTCCTCGATGCGCTCGAGGATCGCGAACCACGGATCTGATCCCGACATCACTCAGCCTCCAAGACTGGTCCCTGTCCTCAACCTATCCCCGGGTTCCAGCCGGTCGCAGCCGACGGGCGCGCCGCCCTCGGGTCTCGGGCGCGCCGGAATCGGCGCAGCCGGCGGCCGTCCGGAGCTCGGGGTCCTCGAGCTCGGGGTCCTCGAGCACGGCTTCCTCGTCAGAAACGAGGAGATGCCACGAGCGGCGGTGCTCCTCACACGGGCCTTTCTCCAGCAGTGCCGCACGATGCTCGGGGGCGGCGTAGCCCTTGTTCGCGTGCCAGCCGTACCACGGGTACGAACCGGCAAGCTCGACCATGAGCCGGTCTCGGGCAACCTTTGCGATCACGCTCGCGGCCGCCACCGAGGCACATGTCAGGTCTGCTTTCACCTTGAGGGTGACCTGCCCGGGCTCGACCATGGCCGGCGAGGCCGCTGAGCGCTCCGGGCGCGTGAACCAGTCGTAGTTACCGTCCAGCAACACGACCTCGGGACGCACCGCAAGGCCCGCCAGCGCCCGCTCACCGGCCAGACGCAGAGCCCGCAGGATACCCATCGAGTCGATCTCGGCCGCGCTCGCGTGCCCGATCGCCCAGCAACACGCCCAGGACTCGATCCGCGGCACGAGGGACTCACGTACCGCGGGCGCGAGCAGCTTGCTGTCTCGCAGCCCTGCAGGGGGCCGCCGCGTGCCGGCATCGACCACGACCATCCCCACCGACACAGGACCCCCGAGAGAGCCGCGGCCCACCTCGTCGCATCCTGCGACCGTCACGGGGCCGGAGGCCAGCATGTCGCGCTCGAGCTTGAGATTCGGGGCGCGTCCCGCGGTCAAGCCGGCCACTCGCCCGAGATGGCCGCGGTACGCACGCGAACGACGGTAGCTCGCAACGGGCGGCGGCGCAGCCAAAGTGCTTCGCCAGTCAAACTTGCGAAAAGTCAGCTATACTTGCGAGGTGACCAACTCATGTCGATATCGCGTCGCGGCCGTAGCCTCACTGGCCGTCGTGGCGCTGGCGATCTCCAGCACGGCGGCAGCGGCGACAGCGGCTCGGCCGGCGACAGCCGCCAGACCAGCAGCCACGAGAACGGCTCCGATGCACGGGACCGCCAGCGTCGCCTATGCCGGCTCGCTCGAGCTGTGGGCGGCGACCGACCTCGGCCCGAAGTTCGAGGCCGCGACGGGCGACGGCTTCCAGGGCCGCGCGGCAGGCTCGGGCACGCTGGCCTCGGAGATCCTCGCCAACGAGATCAACCCCGGGGTCTTCATGTCGGTCGGCAAGAAGAACATCAAGAGGCTCTGGCCGGCGAACAGGTCGAAGTTCGTGATCCAGCTCGCGACCGACCCGCTCGTGGTGGCCTACGACCCGAACGGCAGGTTCGCGAAGGACTTCAACGCCATAGCGGACCACAAGGCCTCGCTGTCGTCGCTGTTCACGCTGATGAGCTCACCGGGGATCCGCATCGGGCGCACCGACCCGAACGCCGACCCGCAAGGTGCCTACTTCATCTTGATGATGGAGCTCGCCCAGTCCGCGCTCCACCTGTCGTTCGACCCCGCAACGACGATCCTCGGCGTCACCAAGTCCACCCCCTTCGGGTTGCCGGCGCAGATGGTCGACGAGGACTCGCTCATCACCGACCTCCAGGCCGGCGAGTTCGACGCCACTAGTGCCTATCTGACCCAGGCGATCCAGTACCACCTGCACTACATCGTCCTGCCCCCCGGCTTGAACTTCGCGGTCACCTCCGAGAGCGCCCACTACGCAACGGTCAGCATCACGCTCACCGGCGGGACGGTCGATGAGGGTGACCTCATCACCTTGAACATCACCCTTGTCCTGCCCGCGAACGCCAAGAGCGCTCCTTCGACGGCCGACCAGGCCGCGGACGACGCCTTCGTCGCCTGGATAGTTTCGGCGGCTGGGCGGGCGCAGCTGAAGAAGGGCGGCTACCCGCTCACACCCCCGGTCTACATCGGTGCCACAAGCGCGGACACGGCGGCAACCACGTTGCCGGCCGACGTGCTCAGCGCCTTCCAGGCCTCGGGTGGTACAACCTCGTCCTGATGAGAACCACCGCCCCGGCCGGCAATCTGGCCGCGACCGGGGTGGTACCGGGGTTCCCGAGCGCAGGGCGCCTCGTCGCCCGTGGTTCGACGGTACTGGCGCTGCTCGGCGCGCTCGTGATCTGGCTCGCGCTCCTCGGCCCCTTCGCCGTGCTGATCCAGCACCTCTCGTTGCACTCCATCCGGGCGGCACTGGGGCCGCCCGGAGCCCTCGACCCGCTCTGGGTCTCGCTCGGGGCGAGCGCGATCGCACTCGGGGTCATGGTGCTGCTGGGCACACCGCTCGCCTACCTGCTCGCCCGCGGCCGCCTGCCCCTGGCACGCCTCATCGAGCTCGGCATCCTCCTCCCGCTCATGATGCCCCCACTGGTGATCGGGCTGCTTCTCATCTTCCTCATCGGCCCTGAAGGGACGCTGGGCAATCTCCTGGCGGACATCCACCTGACGGGAGTGAACACCTTCTTCGCGCTCATCGTCGCCGAGTTCTACGAGGCGGCGCCCTTCTACATCCTCGGCGCCCACGCCGCCTTCGCCTCTGTCGATCCCCGCATCGAACAGGACGCCACCTTGCTCGGTGACCGCCCGTTGCAAGCCTTCCGTCGCATCACCCTTCCCCTCGCGGCCCCGGGGCTTGCGACCGGGCTCGCCACCGCCTGGGCTCGGGCCATGGGCGCCTTCGGGGCCGTCATCATCGTCGCCTATTACCCCCGCGGGCTTCCCAACCAGATCTTCATCGCCTTCCAGGAATTCGGCCTGTCCGGTGCGCTTCCCTTCGCACTGCTGCTCGTCGTCGCCGCGCTCCCCCTCCCCGTCCTCGCCTACTTGTGGAGCGCGCGGACGCGCTCGCGTGTCGCCGGGGTCGAGGAACCGTGAGCTCCGACCCGGCATCGCTCCTCGAGGTCGACCTCGAGGTGGAGCGCAGACAGATCACGATCCAGGCCGGGTTCGGGCTCGGGGCCGGCGAGCGCCTCGCCATCTTCGGCACCTCGGGGGCGGGCAAGACGACGATCCTCGAGTCGATCGCGGGTCTCACCCGACTGAACCGCGGCAATGTCCGCATCTCTGGCCACCTTGTCGCGGGCAAGGCCGAGGGCGAGGCGGCATTGGAGCCTCGCCAGAGGCGCGTCGCCCTCGTGCGCCAGCCGACGACGCTGTTCCCACACCTCACCGTCGAGCAGAACGTGGCCTACGGGATGCGCCGCTCCCCCGCCCGAGGCCGCGTCACCGAGCTGCTCGAGCGCCTCGGTCTCACCGTGCTCGCGCGGGCGCGAGGGGCCGCCCTGTCGGGTGGCCAGCGTCAGCGTGTCGCCCTCGGGAGGGCGCTCGCCAGCCCGTTTCGCGTTCTATTGCTCGACGAGCCCTATTCGGCCGTGGACGTCGCGGCGCGTGAAGCCCTTCGCCTCCTCACAATCGAGACTTGCAACGAGCGCGAGGCGGCGGGCATCCTCGTCACCCACGACCTCGCCGAGGCGCAGGCCTTCGGCGAGCGACTCGGGATAATCGACAGCGGCAGGCTGCTGCAAATGGGCGGCCCGCTCGAAGTGGTGCTCTCCCCGTTGAGCCGCCGCGTGGCGGAGCTTGTCGGTTACGGCGGCTTCCTCCCGGTCCCAGGGGCGGCGAACCGCTTCTACGCAATCCATCCTGATCGGGTATTTCTCGGCGAATTGCCCGAGCGCGGCCTCGTGCTGAGCGGGACCATCCGCTCGACGCGCCCGTTCGGGCCGCGCTACGAATGCATCGTGGCCCAGCGCTCCGGAGAGCAATTCACGATCCACCTCGACGAGGCGGCTGTCGCGAGCGAGGAGTGCACCCTCACCGCCCTCGATCCACCCATCGTGTTGGCTTGAGACAGAGGGCGAATGACCAGCGCCAGCCAGAGGATCGACGACCGCTTCCGGCTCGCGCGACTCGCCCGGGGCCTGTCGCAGGGCGCGCTCGCCGACAGGGCCGGCGTGACCCGCCAGTCGATCTCCGGCATCGAGTCCGGCCGATGGTCGCCCTCGCTCGAGGTCGCGCTAGCCCTCGCCTCGGCCCTCGCAACGAGCGTCGAGGAGCTCTTCGGCGCCGCGCCCGAGCTCCCGATGCTCAGGGCCCGGCTCGCCGCCCCGGCCCTCGGGTCCCCTCGCCTCCTCGTCTCGGAGATCGACGGTGCGCCGGTGGCGTTCCCTCTCGTCGGCGACTCAGGGTTCGCCCCAGGTTTCCGACCGGCGCTCGCCCATGCGACCGGCAGGAAGCCCGCACCGGCAGGCTCGCTCATCGACGTCCAGCCGATCGCCACCTCGGGGCCGACCTTGGCGGTCGCAGGCTGCGATCCTGCCCTTGCCCTTCTCGCCGGACCGCTCCAACGCCACCGGCCGCCGACCAGCCTCGTGTGGTGGTCGTGCAACAACACCGCCGGTCGGCAGCTGCTGGAGGCCGGCACCGTTCACGCCGCCGCTGTCCACCGGCGCTCCGACGAGCGGCCAACCCGCCCGTCCGGCCATGAGGTCGTCGGCTTCGCCGCCTGGCGCGAGGGTCTTGTCGTCTCTGCCAAGTTCGCCGACGCGGTGCACTCCCTTGCCACCGCCCTCGAGCTTCGCCTGCGCCTCGTCAATCGCGAGCCGGGCTCGGAGGCCCGCAGGCTGCTCGACGCCGCCCTCGGCGAGCTCGGTGCCGAGCCGGCCGAGCTGGCCGGTTACGGCAGCACCTGCAGCGCCCATCTGCTCGTGGCGTCCTCGATCGCAGCCGGCCTGGCCGAGGTCGGAGTCGCAAGTGAGCCGGCGGCGCTGGCGTACGGGCTCGGTTTCGTGCCATGGCAGGACGAGATCTGCGAACTGCACGTCCCCCACTCGCTGCTCGGCACGCCAGAGGTCAGAGCTCTCCTCGACGTCCTCGCCGGCAGAGAGCTACCCGCTCAACTGGCCGCCATCGCCGGCTATGACGCCGATCCCTGCGGCCGGGTACTGGAGGCGTAGCCTGCACGACATGTCTGGTTACAGCGACGATGTCGGGCTTGCACCCGAGACCGCCCGCCCTGGCGCGTCCCGCCGCAGGGTCAACGTCGTACCTCACACGCACTGGGACCGCGAGTGGTACTCGCCGTTCCGCACCTTCCAGCTGCGTCTCGTCGATCTCGTGGACAAACTGCTCGAGCTCATGGAGTCCGACCCGTCCTATGCCCGTTTCCTCTTCGACGGTCACATGGCGGCAGTCGACGACTACCTGGAGGTTCGCCCCGAGAACGAGGACCGCCTCCGGCACCTCGCGGCCTCGGGGCGGATCAGTTTCGGTCCCTGGTACGTCCTCATGGACGAATTCCTCGTCTCCGGCGAGACGATCGTGCGCAACCTGCAGCTCGGGCTGGAGCGCGCGACGGCTTTCGGGGGCGCCATGGAAGTCGGCTACCTCCCCGACATGTTCGGTCACGTGGCCCAGATGCCCCAGATATTGCGGGCGGCTGGCTTCGCCGATGCCGTCGTGTGGCGCGGCGTGCCCTCGGTGCTCGACAAGACCGCCTTTTCCTGGGCGGCCCCGGACGGCTCGGTGGTGCGGGCCGAGCACCTCCCCGCCGGCTACTCGGCCGGTGCCTCGGTGGCAGACGACGCCAAGGCCTTCGTGCGCCGTCTCGAAGCTTTCGAGGAGGAGCACGCCGACTTCCTGATCGGGCCGGACGGGCCGATCCTGTTCCCGAACGGGACCGATCACCAAGAGCCCCAGCCGTGGCTGGGCCGCGTGGTCGCGGAAGCCAACGCCATCCAGGACCGTTTCGAGATCGCCATCGCTTCTCTTCCCGAGGCACTCGCCGCGGCTCCTCGCTCCGGGCTGCCCAGCTGGCAGGGCGAGCTGCGCTCGGGCGCCCGGACGAACATCTTGATGGGCGTCGCCTCCAACCGCGTGGACGTAAAGCAGGCCGCCGCCCGCGCCGAGCGAATGCTGGAGCGGCTTGCCGAACCGTTGGCGGCACTGCTCATGGCACCGGAGCAGTACCCCGGGTCGGTGCTCCAGATCGCGTGGCGCGAGCTCGTTCGGAACTCGGCCCACGATTCGATCTGTGCCTGCTCGCATGACGAGGTGGACGCCGCCGTGCTCCACCGCTACGCCGAGGCGACCCGGATCGCCGAGGGAGTGGCCGAGCGCGCCCTCAAGAAGCTGGCTTCGTCGCTGTCGGAGCCCTGTCATGTCGCCGTGAACCCGGGCGCGCGCTCCCGCTCCGGAGTGATCGAGCTGATCCTCGGCGGCGAGGGGCCCATCGAGGGCGCCCAGATCCTCGACGAGCGTGTCGGGCTCGCGGCCGATCTCGTGCTGACGACGAGAGAGGCGCGCGCCGTCCTGTCCCAGCTCGGCAACCACGACCAGATAGGCGACGATGCCTACGTCGCGGGGGTTGAGGTCGAAGAGGACGAGAGCGGCATCGACATTGTCGTGCGCGTGCTCCCCGAGCGCTCGAACGACCTGCAGATCACGCAGATCAAAGCTGACCTGCTCGCCCGGTTCGCCCTCCGCCCCGACGCCAAGGTCAGGGTGCGACTCGACAAGGTGTCCTCGCGCCGGCTGCTGGCGCGCGTCGAGGACGTCCCGGGCTTTGGCTGGAAGGCGTGGCAGCCGGTGCCGCTCGCCGACCCGGTGACAGCCGGCAAGGAAAGCGACGGCCGGCTCGTTCTCGCCAACTCGCGCGTGAGCGTGACGATCTCGCCGAGCGACGGCACCTTCTCCTTGAACGGCCTTCCCGGCTTCAACCGTCTCGTCGACTCGGGAGATTTCGGCGACACCTACAACTACTCGCCCCCCGAGCACGACATCGTCGTCGACGCACCCGAGCGGGTCGTCCTCTCGCTGCTCGAGACAGGCCCCGTCCGGGCTGTGGCCGTCGCCGAGCGGACCTACCGCTGGCCGGAGCGGATCGACGACGCCCGGCGCGCCCGGACCGGCGAGCGGGAGGTGGTCGTCAGTTCCCGGATCGAGCTTCGTGCAGGCGAGGACCTGGTCCGGGTCACGACGAGCTTCGACAACTCCTGCCGGGATCACCGGCTGCGGGCCTGGTTCCCGCTGCCCGAGCCGGCGGACCACTCCAGCGCCGAGTGCGCCTTCGACATAGTCCAACGTGGCCTTGTCGCCGAAGGAGGCCCGAGTGAGCGGCCTCTCGCTACCTATCCCTCCCGCCGTTTCGTGCAAGCGGGCGGGCTGAGCGTCTTCCACGAAGGCCTGTGCGAGTACGAGCTCGTCGATCTCGACGGGTCCGATGAGACCGGCTCCGACGCTGGCGCTTTGCGGGCCCACGGCCTCGCACTGACCTTGCTGCGGGCGACAGGCATGCTCTCCAGGCTCACGATGGCGAACCGCCCTCTGCCGGCGGGTCCGATCGATCAGCTCGAGGGCCCACAGCTGCAGCGCCCTCTCACGCTGCGTTATGGGGTCGCCCTCGACGCAAAGGACGTCTATGCGCTCGCCGACGCCGCCTTCTTTGACCTGCCTGTCGTATCGAGCCTGGGCGGTGGCACGTTCGCGCTCGAAGCCTCGTTGCTCTCCGTGAACGGCGCCGTGGTGAGCGCTCTGCGCCGTGTCCCAGGCGGTGCTCTCGAGATGCGCCTGTTCAACCCGAGCGGTATCACGACTCGCGTCGAGCTGCGCTCCGGCACCGAGACACCGGCGGAGTCTCACGCACCCGGGGCGCCGCTTCGCGGCCAGCTCGTCGATCTGCGCGGCCGTCACGTCGCCAGCTTCGAAGGGTTCTTCGAGCTCGAGCCGCACCGCATCGCCACGGCGAGGCTCGCCAAGAAATGACCGCCGGGACGGCACGCGCCGTGCTCGTCCCTGTGAAGTCCTTTCGTGCCGCCAAGCTGCGCCTCGCCACCGTGCTTGACACACGCGCCCGTGAGACTCTGGCCCGCGAGCTGGCCTCGAGGGTGATCGCCGCTGCCGCCCCGCTTCCCGTGCTTGTCGTCTGCGACGACGACGAGGTCGCCGCATGGGCCATAGAGCACGGCGCCCGGGTGGCGTGGACGCCGGGGCTCGGCCTGTCGGCGGCGGTGATGGCCGGCGTCGCCCAGCTTGCCGCCGAAGGCGTCGACCTGGCGGTGGTTGCCCACGGGGATCTTCCTTTCGCCGCCGGTTTGGCTGCACTGGGCGAGGCCGGCACGATCACCCTCGTGCCAGACCGCCGCCGCGACGGGACGAACGTGGCCGTCGTGCCGACAGGCGCCGGGTTCTGTTTCGCCTATGGGGCGGGGAGCTTCGAGCGCCACCGCTCAGAAGCGGCCCGGCTCGGCCTGCCTTGCCAGCTCGTCTACGACCGGCGGCTCGCGATCGACATCGACCTGCCCGAGGACCTGGTACTCGCTCACGTGGCAACCTGAGCGGATGGAATCCAACCTGCCCGTCCCCGCTCGGGCGCTCGCTGTGGGAGCGCATCCCGACGACGTCGAGTTCGGCTGCGGCGGCACGCTGGCGAAATGGGCCGGCAACGGCTGCGAGATCTTCCATCTCATCTGCACCGACGGGTCCAAGGGGACCTGGGACCCCGCACACGATCCGGCTGAGCTCGTCGTCACGCGGCGCAGTGAGCAGCGAGCCGCTTCCGTGGCCCTCGGGGGCAAGGGCGAGGTGATCTTCCTCGGCTGGCCCGACGGCGAGCTCGAGTCGGGGCTGCGCCAGCGCTTCGAGGTCGCCTCCTGCATCCGCAAGATCAAGCCCGATGTCGTCCTCGGTCACGACCCGTGGAAGCGGTACCGACTGCACCCGGACCACCGCAACGCCGGGTTTCTCGTCACCGACGGGATCGTTGCCGCACGCGATCCGCTCTTTTTCCCGGAGCTCGACGACCCGCCCCACCGGCCGGCGAATCTGCTCTTGTTCGAAGCGGACGAGCCGGATCATCTCGAGGACGTGACGGATTTCGTCGATGCGAAACTCGCCGCCCTCTTGCAGCACAGGAGCCAGCTCCGCTCGACGATGGGGATCGCCGACCCTGGTGCAGTTGAGGACGGCGAGCACCCCGAAGTCCTGGAATTCAAACGCCGAGTCGCCGACCGGCTCGCCGAGCTGGGAGTCAAGGGCGGCTTTGGCGCGGCCGAGGCCTTCAAGCGGATCGACAACCTCTGAGGCACCTGTCCCGGACGCGACGAGGCCTCGCGGCACGAGCTTCGCCGCGAGGCCTCGTCGATAAAGGCATGTCTGGAGCTGATGACCCTAGCGAGCAACCTTCTTCGCAGGAGCCTTCTTCGCGGGCGCCTTCTTGGCAGGCGCCTTTATGGCCGGCGCTTTCTTGGCCGGAGCCTTGGCGGGAACGGCCTTCTTGACCGGAGCGGCCTTCTTGGCCGGCGCCTTCTTGGCCGGAGCCTTGGCGGGAGCGGCCGCCTTCGCAGAGTTGTTGGCTGCGATACCTACGTACTCCGGCTTCTCCAAGGCGGTGCGCGAGTTGAGGTCCTTCTTCAGCCCCGCGCCGGCGGCAAAGCCGATGCCCTTGGACGCCTTGATACGCACGGGCGCGCCCGTCTGCGGGTTGCGTCCACGCCGTGCCGCACGGTCCCGCACCTTGAAAGTTCCAAAGCCCGTGATGCGGACGGTGTCGTTGGATCGCAGTGCCGAGGTGACCACGTACTCGAAAGCCTTCAGACCGCTTTCCGACTGTCTTGTCGTCAGCCCGGTGTACTTGCTCATCTCGCCGATTAGTTCTGTCCTGTTCAATTTCGCCTCCTGGCATGTTGTCCGATCCTCACGCAATACAAGGTGATTTTCAGGCGGAAATCAAGCATTCTCCTCGGAGCGACGCGCGACCCCTTTATTCTAGGGCCTGTTCCGGATCCGGACTCCGGATCACGAGGCGACAATCACGACAGTTAAGCCAACAAAAACAAGGGCTTTCTTCGCGGGAGCACCGTTTGGCCGCCATTTTCGGTCCCTGATCCGACTCCGGGCTCCCGTGAGCGGACAAGCGCTGGAGAGGTCTCAATTTCCCTGATTTCCCGTCGCGGTCCGCGCCGAGACCTCGAGCAGCCGAGATTCTTCTCGGGCAGGCGACGTGGGCAACGCCGGCCGCGAGAGACCGCGATCGGCCCAGTCGTGTCACCGAGTTTGCCAAGAGGGATGCCCCACCTCGCCCGCGGCGACTCACCATGATGTCGACCGGTAAGTGCCTCGGCTACGACTCGGTGGTGCTCGAGCCGCTCCCTGATCCGCTTTCTCTCGTGCTCGCGATGTCGCAGAGCTACGGCCACGGCATCTATGTCGGCCGTTCGCTCAGGGGCGGAGGCGTCCCCCAGTTCGCCCGTCCCCAAGAAGGGGTCCTCGTGCTCGGGCCACCGCGCTCGGGAAAGACGGCCGCAGTCGTCGTCCCGAACGTTCTCGCCGCCTGCGGGCCGGTGATCGCGGCCTCCACCAAGGCTGACGTGCTTGCCCTGACCTGGTCCGCCCGCTGCCAAGTGGGGCCTGTCTTCTTGTACGACCCGAGTGGCTCGGTACCGAGCCCGCCAGGTGTCGAGCGCGTCGGATGGTCGCCCCTCGGGCTCGCAAGCACTTGGGACGGGGCGGTCCTCGTCGCCGAGTCCATGGTGCGAGCCGCCCGGCCGGGCACGGACCGAGGCGAGGCCGCACACTGGAGCGAGCGGGCAGGGGCGCTGCTCGCCGTCGTCCTGCATGCCGGAGCCCTCGAGCGACGGCCCTTCCCCGAGGTGCTCGCCACCGTGAACCGGCACGATCCCGAGGTGGCCCGCGCCGCGCTCGCCCGTGGCGGGGCCGACCGGGCGCTCGATCTCCTCGAAGGCATCATCGCCACCGAAGCACGCGAGCAAAGCGGCATCTGGTCCACCGCTTCGGGCGTGCTCGCCGGCTACCGGACCGATGCCGCCCTCGCCTCGACCGGAGGGCGGCTCCTCGATGCGGCCGAGCTCTTGGGCAGTCGGGGCACGCTCTACGTCTGCGCCGGGAGTGACCATCAACGACAAGCTGCTCCCCTTGTCGCGGGGCTTCTCCGCGAGGTGCGCGTCGCCGCCTACCAGAGCTCACTGGTCGCCACGCTCACCGGCTCGGGTGCCGGCGTCGATCCCTTCTTGGGACCGCCCCGGGCATCTTCGAGGCCGCCGCTCCTCCTCGTCCTGGACGAGCTGGCCAACATCGCCCCCCTGCACGACCTTCCGACGCTCGTCGCCGAGGGTGGCAGCCAGGGCGTCGTGACACTGGCGTGCCTGCAGGATCTGTCACAGGCAAGGACCCGGTGGGAGCGCGAAGCAGACGGGTTCCTCACCCTGTTCGGGACCAAACTGATCTTTCCCGGCATCGGAGATACCCGGACCCTCGAAGCCATATCGCTCCTCGGGGGCGAGCACGAGGTGCCGACGGTGTCTGTGTCGCAGGGCCCGCGCCGGCGCGGGCTCACCGCCTTCAGGCCCGCCACAACCCGGACCGTGTCGATGCGCAAGGACCGAGCTCTCCCCGCCGATGCCATCGCCCGCGGCCATCCAGGGCTCATACTCGGCATCGAGGGCGCGAAGCCTGGTTTCCTGCGGATGACGCCGTGGTTCTCGAGCTCGCCCTGGCGCGAGGCGGTCATGGGCGGCCGGGTCTGGGCACGCGAGCGCAGCGAAGCCGTGATGCCAGAGGTCGCGGCCCGTGCGGTCACATCAGGCCGCGGCCGATGGCTGCGTGGGCGCTGAGGGCGGCAACCGTCAGGTCACCGCGAGCGCCCTGGACCATCCGGCCCGTGCCGCCTCGCTGCCGGTGACGCCCGCTCGATCGATCGGAGCACCTGTCGGAGCTTCAGCCTCGTCTCGGCCGCATCCCCGACGGCACTGAGACCGAGGGATCGCAGGCTGGCCCGGTCACCAACGGCATGCTCGTGGTCTTCGATCGACCAGCGCCGGCGAAAAGCCTCGATCACCGTCGCGCCGGCGCGCCAAGCCGCTCGATCCGAACCGCCCGAGGGAATCGTCCCAAGCTCCGAGACGAGATACCGGGGCCTGGCTACCTCTGCGGCCCGGCCGAGCCGCTCGGCCTCGGAGGTGTGCGAGGGAACGATCGCCACGTGGACACGCTCGAGGGTCCCAGCCTCCCTGACACCGGCCGGCAGAGCGCCGAGCACGGCAATCCGCCTCCCGTGTCCTGAGCCCGGCAGCGTCCCGGCCAGAACCCCCACCAGACGGCGTGCCTCGACGACATCCTCAGGGGATCCGCCGGCTTTTCGAACGGCTTCCCGCAACGAACCGACGACGGCATCGTCGCTTGCCACCAGGAGCGTGCGCTGCCCTCCGGCCCGGTCCTGTCGCCAAGCCTCCAGCAGCGCCCGGCGGGCGGCAGTGCTGTCGGCGACGACGAGGACCTCGCGGCCGGCAAAGCAGTACCTTTCCGCCCCCGCCACCCCCGCCACCCCGGCGTCGCCGAACGTGACGCCCTCGAGCGTGACGCCGTCGACCGTGGCCTCATGGGGACGGCGCCTGGGCACGAACGCCTCGAGGTGGGGCGCCAAGACTGCGGCGGTCCCGGGACTGGTCTCGAGCGCGGCCGAGGGTGCAAACAGGACGGCCCGGCCACCGGTGGCCACGGAGGACTCGACGATCGACGAGAGCTCCCAAGGGCCGAGCCGTTGCGCCTCGGCCAACACGACGATGCCCTTTCCGGCGAACTCCGGCGCCATCTGGTGGCGGGCGCGGGGCGCGTCGGCGATCGGCACCGTCTCGATGCCCGTGACGGCTTCGAAGGAGGCCGCCGACACGCGACCAGGCGCGACCGCGACAACAGGCGTCTGCGGATCTGACAGGACCCGACCAATCTCGTCCAGTGCCTCGAGGCGCTCACCGGAGCGATACGCAAGAAGCTCGACCGCTCCCGGGTGCGCACCTACGAGCTGCTCGAGCCTTTCGTGCAACTCGAGGACCCCTGGCGTGGTGTACAGCGGCTCGGCGACACCGCCGGGAATGGGCCGCCCGGAAGCCGCCTTGAGGACTGGGCCGACGCGGCGCGAGGCCTCCGGGGCCGGAACGACGTGGCCTTCGACCACGAGGGCTTCCACATCCCTCTCGATCTCCTCGACCGGGGCGCCGAAGGGGAGAGAGGCGCAGCGCGACCGCACGAGATCGCCACGCCGGCACGTGCCGTCGCGAGCGGCGACCCCCTGCTCCCCGAGCGCCCGCTCGGCCCATCGGTCGCCAGGCCGGTCATCGAGTCGCGACCGGCTGCCGGCCATCGGCAGAGTCCGGTTCTCAAGGCGCGAGTCATCGTCCTCGGACCGGCCTCCCGCCTCGGGCACTCCGGCCTGCGACCGCCCGGCGACCGAGGCCAGGCGGGCGTCGGAGACACCCAGCCGGTACGAGCGCTCCCGCCAGTCCGACACGAGCTCCTCGTAGGGGGTGCCGAGATCCTTTCCCGGTCTCGTCTTCACCGAGGCGATGCGCCTTGCCCGGGGACCAGAGCGACCCGACTGCTCCAGAGCCGCCTCGATCTCGGCCGAGCGACGGGAGAAGGCCCGGCTCACGCTCGGGTCGATGCCCGCAAGGTCGGCCCAGGCGCCCTGGAGCTCACGCCACGACACACCCAGCCGCAAGGTGAGCTCCGAGCGCAGCTGTGTCTCGTAGAGGTCGCGGGCCGTCCCCAGCTCCAGGTACAGCCCACGGCCGTCGAGCGCAGACCAGCGACCGTCCGGTCCCGGCGCCAGGTTGGCGACGAGGACATGGCTGTGAAGATGGGGATCAGGGGCGCGGCTGGTCCGATGGAGAAAGGCCGCGGCTGCGAAGCCTCCGGCCGGGATGGAAGATGCCGGCTCGCCTCGGCCCAGGCTGCGCCGGACGCGGGCCCCGCGCCGTTCGAGGTAGCCGAGGGCCGCTTCGGCCGCCTCCTCGTGGCCGGCGCGCACCTGGGTCCGCACCTCTTCCGGGCCCAGCGCGTGCAACAGGCTCACGGACTTCGGAGTCGAGTACGTGCAGTCGTAGGCGGCGACACGGACCCTGTCGTGGTGCGCCGAGAGCACCTCGCCCGAGGCCGGGTCGACCCCGGCAAGAAGGGCCCGAAGAGCGGGACCGTCAACGGTCCCCGACAAGCCGAGGGTCCCGGCGGCGCGCCCCACCCAGCGCCCTTCGGGCTCGATCAGCCCGCTGGCCTCGGCGCGGCCGGAGGCCAGCGTCGCCAGGTAGTACTCCTCCCTGCCCCGCGCCAGCTTGGCAACACTCAGCACGCATCCTGGTTAGGCGCCGTACCGACCGCGGCACCTACCGGGACTGCGCGGGCCAGGGTCGAGGTTCCTCCGGCGGATGTCCGCCGGAAGCGGCCGACCGCTAGACGGCGTCCGGCTGAGGACGCGGGCCTCGGCCGACGACCAACTCTCAGCCCTTCAGCCCGGCGGTGGCGATCCCTCCTCGTATCCCCTGTTGGACGAGCACGAGCAAAATGGCCGAAGGGATGGCGGCGAACACGGCTGCGGCCATCAGGTCCGGCCACTGCGAGGTGTATTGACCCATGTACGAGTAGATGCTGAGGGTCATCGGTTCGACGGTGTTGGAGGTGCTGAGCGTCAGAGCGAAGAGGAAATCGCCCCACGCGAACAAGAAAGAGAAGAGCATTGCCGTCAAGATCGCCGGCCTGCTGAGCGGGACCACGATCCGTAGCAACGTGCCGAGCAGCGTCGCGCCGTCCACCCGCGCCGCCTCGAGCAGCTCGCGTGGCAGCCCGATCATGAAGGCGCGAATGACCAGGATCGCGAACGGCACACAATAGGTGGAGTCGGCGATAATGAGGCCCAGATAGCTGTTGAGCAGGTGGAGCCCGGCGAAGATCTTGAAGAACGAGGTGCCGAGCACGATGCCGGGGATCGTCTGGGCGACCAGTAGTGCCAAGGTGACGAGCCAGGTGACCCGGAACCGGAAGTTCGCGAGCGCGAAGGCGGCGGGCACCGAGATCAGAAGTGACAGCGCCGTGGCGCCGACGGCGATGATGAAACTGGTGAGCAGAGAGCCACCTTGGGTGTGCACCACCTGCGAGTAGGCGGCGAACGTCGGCGACGGCGGCAGGAGAGAGGTCGGGGTGGCATAGGACTGTGGCAATGTCTTGAGCGAGGTGACCACGGCCCAGTAGAGCGGGACGAGCATGAGAGCGACGATCACCAGGGCCACGGCGAGGTTCAGCCCCGAGATGAGTGCCCGGCGGTGGCGGTGGCTCATGTCCGAAGCTCCCGCCTGTAGGTGCGCACATAGGCGACCGCACAGATGAGGGAGATCACCATCATGATCGTGCCGACCGCGGCACCTTGCCCAAAATCTAGGTTGTAGAACGACAGCGTGTAAGCCCACGTGGACAAGAGCTGGGTGGCGTTCATGGGCCCGCCGCCGGTCATGATCATGACGATGTCGAATGCCTTCAGCGTGTAGATGAAGCCGAGGACCAGCACCACGGCGATCACCGGTCGCATCACCGGCAAGGTGATCGACCGGAAGGTCCGCAGCCGCCCGGCACCGTCGACGCGGGCCGCCTCGTACAGCTCATTTGGAATGTCTTGGAGCCCGCCGTGCAGGAGCAGCATGTTGAACGGGATCCCCACCCAGATGTTCGCCAGCACGATGACCAAGAGCGCGAGATGAGTGTTGGCGAACCACTCGATTGGTGAGTGGATGAGCCCGAGGTTCGAGAGCACCTGGTTGACCATGCCGATGTTGGGGTCGAACATCATCCGCAGGATGATCCCCGTGACGACACCGGGAAGCAGCCAGGGAACGAGTATGAGCGAGCGCAGGAAGCCGCTCAGAGGAAAGCGCCGGGTGAAGAACAGGGCGATCAAAAAGCCGAGGCTGAACTGCATCACGATCGACCCCACCATGAAGATGGCCGTGTTCCACACGACGCCCGGCAGGACGGGGTTGGTGACCGCTAGGCGGTAGTTGGTGAGGCCGACGAAGCCGCCGGTGTTGTGCACGAAGGTGATGACGCTCGATTTCCGAACGCTCAAAAGGATGCCGTAGACGATCGGATAGGCAAAGAGCGCCAGGAGATAGATGACAGCTGGCAACAGGAACAGGAGCCGACCAGGAAAGCGTCTGCGCCGTCTTGGCACCCGTTCACCTTGTGGGAGCCCGCCCGGCGATGGCACCTGGTCTGTGCGTGTCGCCGTGGTCTCAGCTGTCGCCTCGGGCATCGGCAACCTCTTACCTCGAGCTGAGGCTCATCGCAGCGGTAACTGGGCGCCGTCGCGCAGGTACACAGGGATGCGCTCGAGCGGCGCCGCCGCGTCGACCCAGGTCCCACCACACACGGTCTCGCCACTACAGGGGTCGGTCCAGGTCGCGGCCGCCGGCAGGTAGACACGACGAGAGCGCTCGCCGAGCTTCGTGACCGGCGCGACGAGGACGGAGGGGCCAAAGCAGAACTCGTCCTCGATCCCCCACGCCTCGGGGTCATCGGGGAAGTCGAAGAAGAGCGGCCGCATGGGCGGTGTTCCCTGCGCAGCCGCCACGGCCATCTGCTCGAGCACATAGGGCTTGATCCGCTCGCGCAGGCGCAGGAGGCCGGCGAGGATGCCGTAGACCTCCTCGCCGTAGGACCAGACCTCGTTCGGGCCCCCGGTCATCTCCTGGGAGAGCGCGACACGCGGCTCGCGATCCCCGTGGAGCCGGAAGAGCGGGCACCACACCCCGTACTCGAACCAGCGCACGAGGAGCTCCCGGTAGGCGGGGCTCTCCGGGTCCCCGCCGTGGAACCCGCCGATGTCGGTCGTCCACCAGGAGATGCCCGACAGGGCGACGTTGAGGCCGGCTCTCACTTGAGCAGCGAGGGACTCGAAGGTGGCCGGAATGTCACCTGACCACAAGGCCGCGCCCCAGCGCTGGCTGCCCGCCCACGCCGAGCGGATCAAACTGACCACCTCGGTCTCGCCGGCCTCGAGCATGCCCTCGTAAACGCCCCGAGCATGGTCGACCGGGTAGCGGTTGAGCACCGCCGGGCCGGGGCCGGCGGCGAGTCGGAGGTTGTCGACATGCCCGGGTCTGATCTCGGGTTCGCAGGCGTCGAGCCAGAAGACCTTGATCCCGGATTCGTAGTAGTTGGCCCGGAGCTGATCCCACAGATAACTGCGAGCCTGTGGGTTCGTGGCGTCGTAGAAGGCGACCGGGAGTCGCACCTGGGCGTGGCGGTCGGGCCAGTCGGCGTGGAAAGGCGCTCCCCGCTCGCTGGCGATGAGGTAACCGGCGTGCAGCATCGGCTGGTAGTTGTCCGAGAGCACGCTCACAGACGGCCACACCGACACCATGAGGCGAACGCCCATGGATTCCAGCTCTTTGACCATCGCTTGCGGGTCGGGCCACTCGCTCGGCTCGAAGCGCCAGTCTCCGTGGTGGGGCCAGTGGTAGAAGTCAACGACTATGACCGAGAGCGGCAGCCCGCGTCGGTGGTATTCCCGCGCGACCTCCAACAGCTCCTCCTGGGTGCGATAGCGGAGCTTGGACTGCCAGAACCCCGCCGCCCACTCGGGGAGCATCGGGGGGCGCCCGGTCACAGCGCCATAGCGGGTGGCGATCTGTGCCGGCGTCCCGGCGGTGATCCAGTAGTCGATCTGCCGGGCGCTGTTGGCGATCCAGCGGGTGGCGCTGGCCCCGAGCTCGACGCGGCCGACGGCCGGGTTGTTCCACAACAGGCCGTAGCCGCGGCTCGAGACGAGGAAGGGAATGCTCACCTCGGCGTTGCGCTGCACCAAGTCGATCACGATGCCCTTTTGGTCCAGCCGGCCGTGGGTGTGCTGGCCCAGGCCGAAGAGCCGCTCACCCTCGTAGGCGGCAAAGCATTGCTCGAGGTAGTGATAACCGTTGCCGGTGGCGGTGAAGTTCCGGGGCCCCGGCCACCAGAAGTGGATCGGCTTCTCGGTGAGCAGCTCCTCTGAAGTATCGCTGCGGAGGAAGCGGATGTGGCCGGCCGCATCGACCTGCGCAATCAGTGCACCGACTGTGATGCTCGCACCCTCTTCGTTTATCTCGACGATCGCTTGCGCAGCCGGTCGCTCACTCAGCGCACCGTCGCCTTCGATCAGATCGTCAAGACCGGCTCGCACGCGCAGGCTGTCGGGTCCCCAGGCTTCGATGCGGACCACCTCGTGATCACAGCGCCGTGTGAGGGCGCCGGCCTCGTCGCTAAAGCGCGCAATGCTGATCTCGTCGTCAGGTTGAGGGAAAAGAGAGGGCACGACATTCCTTTCCGGCTGGGCATTCCCTTCCAAGGACACGTCTAGCGAGCGACGCTAGCAACAACCGGGGCCACGCCCCCGTTGGCGAAGGCGTGGCCCCGAACGACTCAAAGGGTCAGGGACTAGCCTTCGCCGTACTGCTCCAGCGCGTACTGCACCTGGACCTCAGCGGAATTGAGGGCTGCCTTCGGCGACTGCTTGCCGAGGATCACGGCCTCGACCGCAGCGCCCAGATCCGTGTCAATCGCCGGGTAGGCGAGACCTACCTCAGACGTCCGGGACTGGGCATGCTCGATCTCGTAGGCAAAGATCCGGTCCGACGGGTCGTTGGCAATGAGCTTGGCCGACACAGACTTCTGGCTGGCTATCTCCCCGTTCTGCGAGGCCCAGCTGTAAGTGCTGGCCGGAGAGGTGAGGAAGCGCAAGAGCTTGAGCCCCAACGCCTCCTGGGCAGGCGTCGTCTTCGGGATGACCCACACCTCTCCCCCGAGCGGCCCGACCGGCGACATGCCTGCCTTCGGGACGGGGATCGAGGTAACGCCCCAGCTGAGGCCCTTGGTGGCGTTGAAGTCCGCGAACTCCCAGGGCCCTATCACGATCATCGCCGCCTTTTGGTCCTGGAACTGCTGGGCGATGGCGTTCTGGTCATAGTCCACCACAGAAGCCGGCAGGCTGCCGTTCCGGGCGAGAGTGTTGTAGAGCGAGAGCGCCGCCACCCCGCCGGCGTCGTTGACGTGCTCGAGGTCCCCGCCCGCGGTCCAGAAGAAGGGCAGGAACTGCCAGGTCGCGTTGCCCCCCGTGTCGACCCCAGCAACCTCGAGGCCGTAGACCCCGGTCGCCTTGTTGGTGAGGGCCTTGGCCGCGGTCACGAGTTGCGCCCATGTCGTCGGAGGTGACACATGCGCCGCCTTGAGCAGCGTCTTGTTGTAGAACAAGCCGAGCGAGTTGTTGCCGAAACCGATACCGAACTGGGTACCGTGGAAGCTCCCCGCCGCTATTGCGCCTTCGGTCAGCCCTTTCGTGTTGACACCGAGCTGGTCGAGCGGGACCAGGTCACCGGCAGCAGCCAGTCCTCCCACCCAGGGGTTGTCCATCATCAGCAGGTCCGGCAGCTGACCCGCAGCAGCCTCCACCAGTTCCTGCGACTCCATGGTGCCGTTGGGCACCACGTCACGCTTCACCGTGAAGCCCGGGTTCTGCTTCTCGAACTGATTGATGAACGCGACCATCTCGGAGTTGTCGCCCGCGGTGTAGTAGTCCTGCTCGGTGATCACGCCCCCCGTCGCGGCCTTCGACAACGCCGCGACCGACGACGCCGAGCGCGACGACACGGCCCGAGGCGACGCGAAGGCCGTCGAGCACACGCCGGCAACCATCAACGTCGCGGCGAGTACGCAGGCCACCACGCTGACACGCCCCCAGCGACGTGCTGCCTTCCTTTGAACAATCATCGACATTATTGTCGCTCCTTCCTATTGCTTGTGGCACTTCCAAGGCATGCAGCAGGCGCCGCTATGCCTCCTTCCCAAATGTCACCTCCTGTCCGCCGTCTCGTCTCCACTTTCAAGATGACCCTGTCAATCCAACCTTGCTCTTGAACAGCGACGGCTGGGTGGGCGTGTTGAAGATCTCACCCAGCACGACAGACGCCGCACCACGAGCCCACCTTGCGTCATCGAGGGGCTCGGGCGTGAAAATTATTTCGGCGTCAATACCGCCGAATACCGAGGCCTCGATCGCCTTCAACATCGAGTCGAAGCGCCAGTGCCCAGCTTGGACACCCTCACCACTTATGATCACCAAGCGGGGATCGATGACGGTTGCCAGGGTTGCTATGCCGCGGCCGAGATAATGTCCCGCTTGCGACAACACCTGGCGGCTGAGCTCGTCTCCCTCCTCGGCCGCGGCCGTCACACCTGCGATCGTGAGAGCGCCCCTGGCCGCCGCCGGAGCGAGAGAGCTCTGTCGTCCTTCTCCAAGCGCGGCATAGATGTCACGCAGAATCGCCCTGTCCGATGCCCAGGCCTCGACGCACCCGACTCGACCACAGGAGCACACGGGTCCTGTGTCTGTCAGCTGCACATGGCCGAACTCGCCGGCCGCCCCGCCCGCGCCGCGATGGAGCTGGCCGTTGACCACCACCCCCGCGCCGATGCCAGCACCCACGGCAACGGCAATGAAGGTGTCAACGCCTACACCAAGCCCGAACCATTGTTCTGCGGCAGCCAGAGTGTTGCTGTCATTCTCGAGGACGACCGGATGCCCCAGCTTCTCTGAGATAGGTAGGGCGAGTGACACGTTCTTCCAGTTGAATGTGGGCGACAAGCGGCACACCCCGCTTCTCGCGTCGACGGGGCCGTTGATGCCTACACCCACACCGAGTATGAGGCCGTCATCGATCCCTGAGGCCGAGATGGCCGTCTCGACCGCGGCGCAGATAGCCTCGATGATGGGTCCCGGATCACGGGGCGCGACTGGCCGGGCTGTTTGGTCGGGAATGACCGCGGCCGGTCCCACAAGCGGCGTCACCTGGGCGTATATCACCGAGGCGCGCAGGTCCGTTATGACTAGAGATATGGCGTGGCCCATGAGCTTGAGGCCGACGACATAGTTGGCTTTGTCGTTGAGCCGGACCAGGAATGGGGGTCTTCCCCCGCTGGAGAGGCCCTGCCCAAGATCCTCGACCAAGCCTCGGCTGGTGAGGTCGGCAACGATTGACGAGACCGTCGGCCCGCTCAGCCCGGTTGCCCTCGTCAGGCCGGCCCGCGACATGACCGGGCTCGTGCGCAACACGTTGACGACGAGATTCCTGTTGATGTCCGCCATCAGCTGCCAGTTGCCCCGGCGAGGATGGCGTGGAAGCTGACTTCCTTGGGAAGGATTCATAAGAAAGCCTCTCCCAAAAAACCTAGAGATTTTCCCCAGTTCGATTACGGTAACGGGAGTCCTCTTCTGTGTCAAGCACCCAACGCCCGCCCGCTCGGAAGCCGAGAACCGCTGCCCCGGGGTCAACCAAGCGGGCTACCTTTCGTAGCGGCTCAGGGCGCGCCGGGCCGCCCTCCGACCGGCTTCGGCAAGAGCCGGCGGGTCGATCACCTCCGCCTCAGGCCCGAGCAGGAGCAGCAGGCGGCCGAACCAGCCCTCGGCATCGCTGACCGGGATGGTCGCCACCATCCGGCCGTCACCGAGCTCCTCGAGGCCGTTTGTGACCAGCCCTTCCACCGCAAAACGGGCCTCTGAGGGGAACTCGATCCTCACCATCACCGCCTCGGAGGCGCCGAGGAAGGCCTCCGGGCGGGACAGCGACTCCCGTTCGACCTCCGTCAGTGAGCTGACATCAGCCGGGCGTCCTGTCGGCCGGACCGCCCGCACGCGGTCGAGCTGGAAGCGCCGTAACCCGTTGGCGTTGTGGCACCAGGCGTCCAGGTACCACTTACCCTCCCGGACGACGACCTGATAAGGATCGACGACTCGGGCAGAGGGCTCTGTCGCCGCCGCGCCGAAGTAGTCGATCTCCACCTGCTCGCCCGAAGCGACGGCCGCCTGCAGTGGACCGAGCGCCGGCGAGGAGTCCACCTCGACGGCAAGGCTCGAGGACCCGAGCACCACTTCGAGCTTGGCGAGGGCGCCAGCGAGGTCCCCTTCTTCGTCGGCCCCGGGCACGGCGAGAAGGGCGCGGGCGGCGGCGGCGAGGGCGAAGCCCTCCTCGGGCGTGAACCGGCGTGGATGGGCGAGCTCCCGGAGGCCCTCGGCCACAACATGGTCCTCGTCGATCAGCAGGTCGATCAGTTGATCGGGCGTGTAGGGAGGCACGCCGCAGCAGGCGACGAGCTCGAGATCGTGGAGCAGCTCGCGCGCGCTGACCGAGAAACGAGACGAGAGCTCCGCCAGCGGGGCCTCTCCCACTCTCGCCAGGTACACCAAGATGGCAAACAGCCGGTTCAGCCGGTCACCGGCGGTCGCCTGGGGCGGGGGCAGCGGGCGCCGGGGCACGACGGGCTCGTCGCCCGCCAGGGCGGGCTCAGCCGGTTCCGGGTACGCAGAGGTCGCCAACGCTGGGACCGCCGGACTGCTCGGCGACGACGGGGGCAGCTCGGCCGGGTCCGTTTCGCGCCGCGGGCATGCCAGCACGGCTTCGAGCCGCCGCACGACTGCCGCTCGCAGATCGGGCGGGCTGAGAACCTCGGCAGTGTCGCCGAGACCGACGACCCAGTCGACAAAGGCGCTCTGCTCGGGAACGGCAAACGCCAGGCGGGCGGCCCCCGATGGTTCCCAGGCCTCCACCGCGCCGGCTCCCACCATGGCGACGACGCTGCGGGCGAGCCGCGCGTCCACGGTCATCGTCACCTCCAGGGCGGCCGGTTCGCCCTCCTCGGCCTCCTCGTGACGGGGGCCTTCGGGTTTGGCTCCGACGCGCCAGGGAAGAAAACGCACCGCTTCCCGCAGGTCGAACCCGTCCGGTAGCTCGAAGGCGGCCGGTACCCCGATCACCGGCGCGTCCTCGAAGCGGTCGACCCGGAAGGTGCGCAGGCCTGCGTCCGGCGCAGTCCTGTCCCGCCCGACGAGGTACCAGGCCGTCAGCTTGAACACGAGCCCGTAGGGCTCGACCTCGCGGCGGCGCCCCCGGTAGCCGAAGTGCACAAGTGCCCTGTCACGCACGGCCTCGTGAAGAGGGCCGAGAGCGGGCAGCGAGGGCAGGACGGCGATGGGCGGCAGCCCCGGCTCGGGAACCTCTCCCGTTGCGCCGAGCTTGGCGACGGCGTCGCGGCCTGCGGCACCACCAAGTTGGACTGCGGCGACGGCGAAGTTGAGCGCCCGCTCCTCACGCGGGTCGAGCCGGAGCTCGGGAAGGTAGTAGCCCTCCGGGTGGATGCGGTAGCCGAGCTGTTCCTCGCCCGCCAGCGCCTCGACGCTGATCGGGATCCCGAGCTCGCGAAGCGCCCGCTTGTCCCGCTCGAAGGCCTGGCGGCTCGCCTCCTTGCCTTTGGGGTAACCAACCACGCTCGCGGCGATCTCCCGCAACGAGAGAGGGCGGGGCGTCTCGAGCAGCACGAGGACCAGGTTCGTCATCCGTTCCAGCCGGTCTGCCCTTGCTGGTCTAGCTGCGGCCGCCATCTGCTGCAATGGTAGGCCGCGACCACCCGGGGACCTACCGTCCCACCTCCCGCTCGGCGGTCCGGGTCGTGATGATCCCCTCCGTGAAGCGCTCGAGGGCGTGCACGAAATTCACCGTCCGCGGGGACCAGAAGCTGTCGAAGCCGTGCTGGGCGAGCGGCAGCTCGGCATAGACCACCGGCTGGGTGCTGCGAGCACGCAACGAGCTCACAAAGGCACGCGCGGCCTGCACCGGGACAAGGACGTCGTTGCGGCCCTGGACGACGAAGAACGGCGGCGCGAACTCGTGCACCCTCGAGATGGGCGAGGCGGCGGTGAAGTCCTCGAGGACGGGCTCCTGGAAGACGTAGCGCTCCAGGACCGGCGTCAGGTTGGCATTGGCGATCTTGTCGGCATCCACGAAGTCGTAGACGCCGTAGAGCGGTATGCAGCCTGCAGCCGTCGTGTCCTCGTCCTCGTATCCGGGCTGCCAAGCCGGGTCATTGGCGGTAAGCGCCAGGAGCGCCGCAAGATGGCCGCCGGCAGAACCACCTGACACGAACACGAGGCTCGGATCGCCTCCGTAGTCGACTATGTGGCGCTTGACCCATAAGAGCGCCAGCTTGCAATCGAGGATGTGGCGTGGCCAGCGCGCCTTCGGGCTCAGGGCGTAGTTGGCGGTCACGCACACATAGCCGCGCTCGGCGAGGTACTCGAGCATGGGGATGCCCTGCTCGCGCTTGTCCCCCATCACCCAAGTCCCGCCGTGGAAGTACAAGAGCACGGGTGCGGCCGTCGTCCTCCCGGGGCCCGCCTTGCGATAGACGTCGAGACGGTGGGCTCGTTCGACGCCCTCGGCGTAGGCGATGTCCCGAAGTCGCTCCACACCACGCGGGCGGATCGGCAGTGCCACCACCACGCGGTGGGTGTCCTGGGCGCTCCAGCTCCATGGCGCTGCGACCGCGCCCGCGTCCGAAAGTGCCACCTCGAAGCATCGGCGCGACCGCAAGCCGGAGGCGAACTGTGCCGCCAGCCCAGCACAGGCCACCAGGGCCAGCGCCAAGCCTGCCCAGCCCGGCGCGTTCTCGAACCCACCCGCGAGACCGCAAGCGACAGTCGCGGCGAGGACGACCGCAGCCAGGTGCAAAGGCGCCTCGCCGACGATCCAGCTCGGCACGAAGGAGAGGGCCGAACCCACCGCCCCGCGCAACGGCAGGAGGGCGCTCAGCGAAAGCACGACGGCGACGACACCGACGGCGAGGCACGCCCAGTCCATTTTCGCATGCTATCGACAAGCACCGTTTCTGAACACTGAGCAGAACTGAGTCCTGCACGGCTGGCGCGCGGGCCGCGCCGGCGGTCTGAGACCGGTCCAGGCGCCGCCGCGCCGGCGGTTTGAGCCAGTCGGGACTTTCGGCCCTAGGGTTCTCGTCACGCCGCAGCCAGAATGCGAAGGGGAGGTGGGGACCGTGGGTCACACGGCAATTCTCGGGGGGTTCAGCCTGCTCGCAGCTCTGGTGCACCTCGGGGGAACGGGCAAGTACATCAGCTGGGGCGCTGTCCAGATCTCGCTCGCGAACCTGATCGTCATCCTGGTGATGATCGTCATGCTCGTCGTCGCGATCGTGCTGCCCTTCCCGAGACACGAGACGAGGCGGAAGTGAGCGCGCGGGCGGTCGACGCGCTCGCCGCCAGCACGGAGACGGGGACCGGGACAGGGAAGCTCCGCGACAAGGCGGTCGAGGCGCTCCCGCCCGACCGCCTGCTCCCGGACCGCCAACCGGCTTACGTCGCCTCCTGGGCCTACGTCTTCGGAGCCTTGACGATCGGGGCGTTCATCGTCGTGCTGCTCTCGGGAGCCGTGCTTGCCGTCGAAGGCCCTTCATGGTGGCACAAGTCCAACGTCGGGCTGTTCGTGAACTCGACCCATCTGTGGGGCACCGAGCTCTTCTTCATGTTCATGGTCGTGCACCTTTGGGCCAAGTTCTTCATGGCCGCCTGGCGCGGTCGGCGCAAGGCGACGTGGATCACCGGGGTGATCGCTTTCGCCGTCTCCATCGGGACGGCTTTCACCGGTTATCTCTCGCAGCAGAACTTCGACTCGGAGTGGATCGGCACCCAGGCAAAAGACGGCATCAACTCCACCGGTGCCGGCGCTTTTTGGAACGTTCTCAATTTCGGCCAGATGCTGATGTGGCACATCGTGCTCCTGCCCCTGCTCGTCGCCCTCTTGATCGGGATTCACGTCCTGCTCGTGAGGCGCCGCGGCGTCGTCCCGCCTTTCGCCCCGACCCAAGCCCAGCTCGCCAAGGCCGGGCTCGCGGGCAGCGGGATCACCACGACCCCGGCTGCGGCGCCCCCGTTAGAGGAGCTGCCATCACAACGGGCGCCGGTCGCCTTGGGCGAGCCGAGCTCGCAGGAGCCGCTGGCGACCCGAGAGCCGGTGACAACAGAACCCTGGGTGCAAGAGCCGACCTCGCAGGAGCCGTCAACTCCAGAACCGGTTGCCCAGACGCCAACCTTGCCGCAGTCGGCGCCTGACGAGCCGGCTGCGAAGGAACCCCCGGCGCCCGAACCTGCGGTACAGGAGTCCCTGTGGCACTTGCCAGAGGACGAGTCATGAGCTCCAGCGCAGCTGCCCAGTCCCGTGCCCACCGGGTACGGCGCTTCAGGCCGGACCGCGACGTCGTCGAGTGGCAGGGGGCGTACCGGCGCTACGACGTCGTGAAAGAGGTCTTCGTCTGCTTCCTGGCCGTCCTCGTTCTCGTGGTCGCCTGTGCCATCGTCTTCTCGTCGCCCGACGATCCTCCGGTGACCGTCAAGTCCTGGTCGAATGCCGCACCGGTGGACTTTGCCCAGACTGCGATGACCGAGCTCGACGGGACGAGCGCGCTCGCGACCTACGGGCCGCCCTACACCGACACCAAGGGCGTCAGCCAGATGCTCGGCCCCATCTCGCTCGAGCGTGCCGCCGGAGTCAGGATCCCGATCGACACCGCCAAGGTCTTCGTGCTGGACCCGCTCGCGACGCTGCCGAACCGCCCGCTCCTTGACGCCGCCCTCTCGAGGTATGAGGGCGCTTCACCGGTGCAACAGGCGAAGTGGGACGCTGCTTACGAGACCGTCGTCGCGGAGGCCACCTTCTCGAACGGAAAGCTCGTCGTGAAGAGCGGTCCTTACGGCCCGGTCGCCAGCCTCATCAGCAACCTCGAGTCGATGGCCCAGACCGGGGCCCTCGACGGTGCTCTCCTCGCGTCGCCCCAGCTCTACGCCACGAACTACACCAACCCCTTGCTGCTCATCGCGGGCGGCACCTACATGTCGGACCTGGCCACGCAGCGCCATCTCCAGGGAAGCCAATGGGGAATGATGAACGAGACCGGGAACTATCCCGGGCAGGCGTGGCTCTGGCTGTACACCCTGTGGTACCAGGTGCCTCCGATGAAGACGTCCACCAACGGCGACGTAGAGGTGTGGGCGATCATGATGGCGCTCACCCTGGTCCTGGCCCTGCTGCCGTTCATCCCGGGCCTGAGATCGGTGCCGCGCTGGGTGGGCGTCTACCGCCTGATCTGGCGCTATCACTACCGCTCGCTCGGTCCCGAGGCCTTTTCCCAGCTGCCTCCCGGTCGCCAGTCGCCCTCCCAGTAACCTCGAGTGGTACTCGAGGGAGGGTCAATGGCTCTACGTGTGTTTCTGGTCGACGACCACGAGATCGTCCGCAACGGCCTGCGGTCGATGCTGGAAGTCAACGGCGACATCGAGGTCGTCGGCGAGGCGGGCACGGCAGCGGAGGCGATCTCGCGAGGCATCGCCCTCGGACCCGACGTGGCCGTGCTCGACATCCGGCTGCCTGACGGGGACGGGATCGAGGTCTGCCGCGAGCTGCGCTCACGCTTGCCCGATGTCCAGTGCCTGATGTTGACGTCGTTCGCCGACGACGAAGCCCTCTTCGCCGCCATCATGGCCGGGGCGTCCGGCTACGTCCTCAAGCAGATCCGGGGCAGCGACCTCGTCGACGCCGTACGCCGGGTGGGCCGGGGCGAGTCCCTCATCGACCCTTCGATGACAAAGCGCGTCTTCGACAGGCTTCGCGACGGGCCTGTCCGCGACGAACGGCTCGACCGACTCTCGGACCAGGAGCGGCGCGTTCTCGACCTCGTCGCCGAGGGCCTGACGAACCGTCAGATCGCCGACCGCCTCTACCTGGCCGAGAAGACCGTGAAGAACTACGTCTCGAGCATGCTCTCCAAGCTCGGGATGGACCGGCGTAGCGAGGCCGCCGCCTACGCTGCCAGGCTGTCGGAGCGCCAGAGCGCAAGAGAAGCGGCGCGGCGGGCCGACGGGGGCGGCTTCGGGGCCTCTTCCTAGAGCGGCAGACCCGCTCCTAGAACGGGGGACCCGCTCTTTGCCGACAACGGCCTAGATGCCGAAGCGAGCTTGGCGCACCGCCCGCTGCGCCTCCTCGGCGCCGGTGAGAGCGACTCTCGCCACCTGGGCGCGGCCGTAGAGGAAGAGCACGAGCTCCTGGGGGCCCCCGCTGAGCACGGCACTCGGCTCGCCCCGGTGAGCGACGATCCTCTCGCCGTCCGGCCGCTCCAGCTCCAGCCCGGCACCTTGCAGCTTGCGGGTCATCATCTTGGACCAGCGACCGAGGCTGGCCCAGAGAGCTCTGTCGAGCTGCGGGTCGTTTCTCGCCTCCCAGTCCGGCGCCGCCCTGCGCACGTCCTCTGTGTGCACGAAGAACTCGACGAGGTTGACCTGATCGTCCACGGGCCGCCACAGCAGAGGCGGCCCGGCGCGCACCCTGGCCACGAGGCCGACATAGCCGTAGGTCCTGAGCGCCGCCTTCATCGAGCTGGCGGTGAGCTTGGCGAACCTGCCGCCCAGCACGATGCCCGCTGCCGCCAGGGGACGGCGCTCGCGCACGAAAAGGTGGGCGGCGAGATCCCTCGTCAGCCAGCCCTCGCAAAGCGTCAGCGCCCCGGGGCCGGAGCGGATCAGGGCGTCGCAAAGTCCGGACCGCTCCCATCGGGCGAGGTGGGCTGCCGCCGTGGTGGTCACTCCCCCCCTGCCCGCACGAGCCGGACGGCAGTCCGACTGCCGCAGCTCAACCGGGATCGGCCCGACAGGGCGCCAGCATCATGGCCCACGAGGCAGGAAGCTAACGCCTCCGCCGAACGAGTGCGTCGCGACCCCGGGCGGCCGTGGTAAGCAGGCCTCATGGGAAAGGTCCAAGTCTCTGCGGGACGAGTGATCGAGGCACCCGCCGAGGTCGTCTACGGATATCTTGCCGACACCGAGCAGCATCGCCGCTTCCTCCCCCCGGCCTTCTCCGATCTCGAGCTCGAATCCGGCGGGGTCGGTGCGGGCACGGTCACGCGCTTCAAGCTCACCGCCGGCGGGCGGACGCGTGAGTACCGGATGCAGGTGGCCGAGCCCGAGCCCGGTCGCGTCCTCACCGAGTCCGACACCAACTCGAGCCTCGTCACGAGCTTCACCGTTGAGCCCCAAGGTGCCTCCTCGCGCGTCACCATCTCCACGACCTGGGACGGCGCCGGAGGCATCGGTGGGTTCTTCGAGCGGATGTTCGCACCCCGCGCCATGCGCGGCCTGTACCTGGACGAGCTCGAGCGCTTGAACACCTACGCCCGCGAGCAGGCGTCGTCTGGTCCCGCCGCCCAGAGCCCGCCTGGCTGAGAGCGGAGCCTTCAGCCCGGCAACGCTCCACGGCGCTCGGCGACCTTCGCCTCGTGCACGAGCAGCCAGTCCTTCATCCACAGGCCACCGCCGTAACCGACGAGGCTGCCGTCGGAGCCGATGACGCGATGGCAAGGAAGCACTATCGCAAGCGGGTTCTTGTTGTTCGCCATGCCGACCGCGCGGCTGGCCCTCGGGTTCCCGATCCTCGCCGCGACCGAACCGTAGCTCTCGGTCGTCGCATAGGGGATGTCGGCCAGCGCCCACCAGACCCGGAGCTGGAATTCCGTCCCCTTCGGGGCCAGTGGCAGGTCGAATCGTGTCAGTTCTCCGGCGAAATAAGCCTCGAGCTGCTGGACGGCCTTTCTGAGCGGGGCGCAGGCAGAGGCCGTGGCCGACACCCCGTCGGGAACGGGGAAGCTCCCGGGCAGGTGAAGCTCGCCCAGGCCCGAGTCGTCTGCGACGAGGAGGATGTCACCGATCGGCGACTGGCAAACGGTCCAGGAAACAACAGGGTCTGTGACAGCCTTGGGCCGTAGCCCACCAGCCGCTCCGGCGGCTGGTGCCTTGGCGATGATGCTCATGCTGCTCGCTCCTTTCCCGCCGTCTGGCGGCGGTCGTCGGTTTCCCGCCCCGAGCTGTTCGGCGCGGACCACAAGTACTGCAGGGCATATGAGCGCCACGGCCGCCATGCCTCGGCCATCGACGCCGCGCTGGCGGGGTCGCCGGGAAGGCCGCGGGACTCGAGGGCTCGCCTGACACCGAGATCGCTCGGCAGGAAAGCGTCGGGGTCGCCGAGGGCGCGGAGCCGGATGTAGGCCACGGTCCACGGGCCGATGCCGGGTATCGCCAGCAGCCGCTCGGCAACGGCATCCCGGTCGGCCCCCGCGTCGAGGACCACCGCTCCGGAAGCGAGCGCCGACGCGAGCCCGATCACGGCCCTCGCCCGGCCGGCGGGCATGGGCAGCTGCTCAGGGGCTAGGGCGGCGATCGCCTCCGCGCTCGGAAACAAGTGCGTGAGGGACCCGGAAGCCTCCCCCAGCTTGCGACCGTGCTCGGCGGCGAGCCGGCCGGCCAGCGTGCGGGCACCGGCGACGCTGACCTGCTGACCGAGGACCGCCCGCAAGGCCAGCTCGTCGCCGTCCACGTGCCCCGCCGTCCTCAGGCCCGGCCAGACCCTCACGGCCGGGCCGAGCACGGCGTCGGTGCCGAAGGCCTCGACGACAGCGACCGGATCGGCGTCGAGATCGAAAAGGCGGCGCAGCCGCCGGACGGCAGCCGTGAGGTCGCGCACGTCCTCGAGGGCGAGCAGGCATCGCAGGTAGCCCTGAGCGTCCTTGTCGACGCCGACCTCGGCCACGGCGGTCCCGTGCGGCAGCGAGAGCGTCCGGCGGTAACGCCCCAGATCGCCCTCCTCGACTCCGGGAACCGCCCGGGCGGCCAGGAAACCGAAGAGCTGGACAGCCTGGAACGGGCAGCGGTAGGCGAGCCTGAGAGCGACGGTCCCGGGTGCGGCCCAGGAGGCACCCCGCGCCCCGCGTCGGGCAACAGCCCGGGCCCGGAGCGCCGTCGGGGCAAGTGCGAAGACCTCCTGCACCGTCTCGTTGAATTGCCGGACGCTCGAGAAGCCGGCAGCGGATGCGATCTCGGCCGCCCGCAGCTGCGTCGTCTCGAGCAGGATCCGCGCCGTCTGGGCGCGCTGTGCCCGGGCGAGGGCGAGCGGTCCCGCTCCCACCTCCGCGATCAGCAGCCGGTTGAGGTGCCGCTCGCTGTAGCCAAGCCGGCGTGCCAGTCCGGGAACGCCGTCGCGGTCAACCACGCCGTCCGCGATCAGGCGCATGGCGCGACCGACGACGTCGGCACGACGATCCCATTCCGGCGAGCCGGGAGTGGCGTCCGGCAGGCAGCGCTTGCACGCCCGAAAGCCCGCCCGCTGGGCCGCGGCGGCGGTCGGGAAAAAGCGAACCCTCGCCGGCCGGGCGGGCGGTGACGGGCAGCTCGGGCGGCAGTAGATCCCCGTCGAGGTGACAGCGACGAAGAAGACCCCGTCAAAACGCGAGTCGCGGCTGCGCACCGCCAGGTAGCGGGCTTCGTCGTCGAGCGGGGCCGATGTCGCCGGTCGCGCCGTCTTGGTCGTCGTCTCGGCCATGTGTCGAGTCTGCCAGGCGGCCGGCCGCCGGTCTGGCGGAAATCGGACAGGAGCGTGAAGGCCCCGCCGAAGCGCGTCGACCACGGCGCGCTACCACCGAGCTCAGAACTGCCGGCGCTGTGCTGCCAGCGATTCTGTCGTGGTACTTATGATGCCGCCATGGACGACCTGCGTGTGCGGCCTATGACCGCGGACGAATTCGAGTTTCTCCGGTCCCGTCTCGTTCGCGAGTACGCCGCCGAGCACGTCCGCGCCGGCAACTGGACCGAGGAGGAGGCCGAGGCGCGCTCTCGCGCTCAGACCGACGAGCTCTTGCCCCAGGGAGTGGAGACCCCGGGCGTGCTGTGGCTCGCCGCCGAGACACTCGACGGTGAACGAATAGGCCACGTGTGGGTGGGACCTCGACTGCCGGCTGGGTCTGCGGGCGCCTGGATCTACGCCATCGAGATCGAGCCGGACCAGCGCGGCAAGGGCTACGGTCGCGCCCTGTTGCTCGCCGCCGAGCAGGAGGCGGCCCGCAACGGGTTCAGGACAATTGGTCTGAACGTGTTCGGGTCGAATGTCGTCGCGCGCCATCTCTACGAGTCGGCCGGCTACGAAGACGCTTCCCTGCAGATGCGCAAGCAGCTGAGCCCGCCCGAGTGACGACCGAGCCAGCGCTCGGGAAGCGCCGGCTCGTAGCCCTTAGTGTTGGCCTGAGACGAGGAGGTCCTGCGATGCCTCTGCACCAGCACACGACCGAGCCCAAAGATGACGACGAGCTGAGCTTCCGGCCCCAGTTCGCCCAGCATGGCGAGATCGGCGAGGTTCCCCGGCTACGGCTGGCGGAGAAGGGGATGCCTCCCCGGACGGCTTTCCAGATCATCCACGACGAGCTGATGCTGGACGGCAACGCCCGGCTCAACCTCGCCACGTTCGTGACGACCTGGATGGAGCCGGAGGCCGAGAAGCTCATGGCCGAATGCGCCTCGAAGAACATGATCGACAAGGACGAGTACCCCCAGACCGCCGAGATCGAGCGGCGGTGCGTGAACATCCTCGCCCGCCTCTGGCACGCAAAGGGCTCCAGCGCCACGGGGTGCTCGACGACCGGTTCCAGCGAGGCGTGCATGCTCGGTGGCCTCGCCCTCAAATGGCGTTGGCGTCAGCGGCGCACCCATGCCGGGCTCCCGGCGGAGCGGCCGAACCTCGTCATGGGAGCCAACGTCCAGGTCTGCTGGGAGAAGTTCTGCCGCTACTTCGACGTCGAACCTCGCCTCGTCCCCGTCGGCCCCGACACGGCGCATCTCACGGCAGAAAAAGCCGTCAAGGCTTGCGACGAGAACACGATCGGGGTCGTGGCCATCCTCGGGTCCACCTACGACGGGGCTTACGAGCCGGTGGCCGAGATCGCCGCCGCCCTCGACGACCTCGAGAACTCTGGTGGCCCTCACGTGCCGATGCACGTGGACGGGGCGTCCGGGGGCCTCGTGGCTCCGTTTCTCGACACGCAGCTGCACTGGGACTTCAGGGTGCCGAGGGTCCAGTCCATCAACGTCTCGGGTCACAAGTTCGGGCTCGTCTACCCGGGCGTCGGCTGGATCCTCTGGCGTGATGACGAGGCCCTTCCCGACGAGCTCGTCTTCAGGGTCAACTACCTCGGCGGCGAGATGCCGACCTTCGCCTTGAACTTCTCCCGGCCGGGAGCCCAGGTCGTGGCGCAGTACTACAACTTCCTGCGCCTCGGCGCCGAGGGCTACCGGGAGGTCCAGGCCGCCTGCCGGGGCACGGCGCAGTGGCTGGCGGGCGAGATCGAACGGCTCGGCCCGTTCGCGCTCGTCTCCAGGGCCGAAGGGATCCCGGTGTTCGCCTTCCGCCTCACAGAGGACCTTCCCTACAGCGTCTATGACATCTCCGAGGCGCTTCGCGCCTCGGGCTGGCTCGTCCCCGCCTACAGCCTGCCTCCGGCGCTCGAGGACGTGTCCGTGCTGCGCGTCGTCGTCCGCAACGGCTTCAGCCGGGATCTCGCCAGGATGCTCCTCGGCGACCTCGGAAGGGTCATGCAGAGCTTGGCCACCTCGGGCGTTTCCCAACGGGGACGGACAAAGGAGAAGGCAGGCTTCCACCACTGAACCTCGACCCGCTCGCCACCGGGTCACGGCGCCTTCTTGTGCCTGGGGTGGCCCTTTTCGTGTCGCGAGATGCCCCGGGTCATCCCCCGCCGACGAACACCCCCTGGTTACCATCGGTCCACGCTCGATGGAAAAGGGAGCCCAATGGACCCGAACGTCACACCCGAGGTGGAGATCCGCACGAGTGCCCGGCGCCGCAAGACCGGGGTCGCCTTCTGGGAAGGCGGCCGCGTTGTGGTCGTGGTGCCAGAACGCATGTCGCGGGCGGCACGAGACGTGTTCGCCGAGCAGTTGGTCAAGCATCTGCTGCGACGCTCCGGGCGCCGTCACGCCTCAGACGCCGGGCTCGAGGCGCGTGCCGCTCTCCTAGCTGACCGATACCTCGGCGGCGTCCGGCCCTCCTCGATCCGCTGGTCCACCCGCCAACAACGGCGATGGGGATCGTGCTCGCTCCATTCGCAAGAGATCCGCATCGCCTCCCGCCTCCAGACGGTCCCCGAGTGGGTCCTCGACGGCGTGATCGTCCACGAGCTCGCCCATCTCCTCGAGGCCGGACACACGGCGCGCTTTCACGAGCTCGCCAACCGCTATCCCCGCCAGGCCGAGGCGCACACCTACCTCGACGGTTTCGGGCACGGCCTCACGACCGCCGGGTTCCCGTTGAGCGGCGAGCAGGGGGCCGAAGCCGACGAGCAGGGCGCCGACGGCGTCGCCGCCTGCATTTGGTAACCCGGACGGAACTGTTTCCGGTTACAGGTGCGTTCCAAGACGGCTCGGCCCAGCACTTGACGCGGTCGGGTAACTACGATCCGGATCAACGCCCAGGTTGGCCTGATCCTGGCGGCGGGCGTGGCGTGCAGGGCTGCGCCACGAACGCCACGAAGGTCGTCGACCATACACTCGGCGGCAGGACTCTCGAAAGGAGCTCGCCCCATCGGTTGTCTGCAACCGGCTAGGTGTGGGGTCGCCGTGGCGGAACGACGACCTTCTGAGTACATGCCGAGCTGGTCCGCCTGATGTTCCAATCCTCGGCGAGCGGTAACGGCCCGATCGCCCGGGCAGTCTCGCGCACGCGCGAGGCGATGGAGCCCCTCCCCTTGGACAGCACCGCGGTCAGCTCGCCTCCGGGCACAGCTCAGGAGATGGCTGTCCGCTTGAGCACGATGCGCCGCCGGCTCGGCCTGGCAACCCTGTTGCTGGTCCTGTTCCTCACTTTCATGGACAACACGGTGATCAGCGTCACCCTGGCGAATGTTCAGTCGACGCTGCACACCGGCATCAGCCAACTGCAGTGGGTGATCAACGGTTACGCGCTCGTCTTTGCGAGCTTCATGTTGCTGTTCGGCACGCTCGGGGACCAACTGGGCCGCAAGAAGATAATGCTGTCGGGCGTCGTCTTGTTCTGTGCCGGCTCGGTGGTCGCGGCGTTGGCTGCGAACGCCGATGCCCTGATCGGCGGCCGGGTCATCATGGGACTCGGGGCTGCGGCCTCAGAGCCCGGCACCCTGTCGATGATCCGCCACCTCTACCCCGAAAAACGAGCCCGCGCCAAGGCGCTCGGGATCTGGGCGGGCGTGTCTGGCCTTGCCCTCGCCATGGGACCGTTGATCGGTGGCGTGCTGGTCGGGCTCTACTCGTTCCGGGCCGTCTTCTGGTTCAACCTGTTCTTCGGCTTAGTCGCGCTAGTGGGCGCGGCCGTGATCCTGCCCGAGAGTGCGAACAAGATCCGCTACCGACTGGACTTCGCGGGCTTCCTTCTCGGAGCCGGCTCCTTGGCGGCCGCCTCCTTCGCCATCATCCAGGGCGAGACGGCGGGCTACAAGAACACGAGGATCGACCTCCTCTTCGCCGCTTCCTTCGCCCTCGCCGTCTTCTTCGTGTTCTATGAGCGCACCGTGCCCCACCCCATCCTCGACGTCTCGTTCTTCAAGCGTTCCGCCTTCGCCGGCTGCAGCGTGGTCGCGTTCTGCACGTACTTCGGCACCTTCTCCATTTTCTTCTTCGTGGCCCTTTACCTCCAGGACGTGGGGACGAGCTCAGGCTATGGGACCGCGCTCGACTTCGTGCCGATGGCTGCAGCAATGATCATCGCCTCCGTGTTCGCCGGGCGTTGGGTAGCGAGGTCGGGTCCGAGGCTGCCCATGACAGTGGGTTGCGCGCTTGCAGGAATTGGCATCATCTTGACCGAAGTCGTCTTGACGCCGAACTCGGGCCTGTCGACTCTGGGCTGGACGCTCCCTATCGCAGGGGCCGGTTTCGGCATCGCGATCGTCCCGGTCACCTCCACTGCCCTGTCGGCTCTTCCCGCCGAGAACTCGGGCATGGCTGCATCTGCCACCAACACAAGTCGCGAGCTCGGGGCCGTCGCAGGTGTGGCGGTCCTCGGATCAATGGTGAACGGCCAGCTCATCTCCAGCCTGATCCTTCAGCTCGACCTCATCGGCATCCCGAAGTCCTTCCAGAACACGGTCATCGCCGCGGTGACGACCGGGACCTTCAACTCCCAGGCCAGGCAGTTCAGAGGAACCCCGGCGATCACAAAGATCGTGCACGAGGTGACCCAAGCTGCCTACGTCGCCTTCGGCCACGGTCTGGACGCCGCGCTCTCGGCGGCAGGGGCGATGATGCTCGCGTGCGGGATCGTCGCCCTCTTCACGATGCGGCGTGGCAGGGTGCGGACCGCGGCCGAGTTGAACATCGCCTCGGGCGCCTGAGCCCGACGACTTCGGGAGGCCCGCAGACACCTCGGCGGCAACAGGCGAAAGCTGTCGCCCGGCTCGGGTCATGACCACCGCTACGCTTGGAAACCGAGGTTGCACGGCGTCGTCGTGAACCAGTTGCTGCACACCGGTTGGAGGATGTCTGGCTGAGCCAAGCGGCCGAGCCGAGCTCGGCGATAACAAGCCCAAGTCCACCCTCGCACGCGACCTGGCGGCCGGCCCCCGCTCTTCGGGGCGCGTAGGCCCGCCCCTGCCACGAATCCTCGCCAGCCCCGCCTTGCGCTATGTCGTGCGCCGGATCCTGCTCTCGATCCCGGTGGTGTTGGGCGTGGTCGTCGTCACGTTCCTGCTCTTGCGGCTCATCCCCGGCGACCCGGCCCGCACCTTGCTCGGGCCTCACGCATCGCACTCGGCGATCGTCGCCCTTCGCCGCCAGCTCGGCCTCGACGAGCCGATCTGGCGCCAGTTCTGGGCCTATTTCTACGGCCTTGTTCACGGCAACCTCGGGACCTCGATCTACTACCAGGCCCCCGTCACCTCGGTCGTCGCCCCTTGCCTGCCCCTGACAGCGTCACTCGTGCTCGTGGCGACGTTGTTCGCAGTGATCATCACGGTTCCGACCGCAGCCCTCGCCGCCACTCACCAGGATCGGCCCGCTGACCACGGCGTACGCCTGTTCTCGCTCATGGGGCTCGGGATGCCCTCGTTCTGGTTGGGCATCATCCTCATCGTGTTCTTCTCGGTCGACCTGCACTGGTTCCCGGTCGGCGGCTACGGCACGACCTTCTGGCAGCACGTGCACTCTCTGGTCCTGCCCGGACTCTGCGCGGCCTTTGGCGTCGTCCCGGTGCTCATCCGGAGCCTGCGAGTCGGCATGCTCGAGGTGCTCAGGGCCGACTTCGTCGCGACCGCCCGCGCGAAGGGACTGCGCTCGTCGCGCGTCACCTTTGTGCACGTCGCCCGTAACGCCCTCATCCCGACCGTCAACCTGCTCGGGATAAACATCGCCTACCTCGTCGGTGGCACGGTCGTGATCGAGCGAGTCTTCGGCCTGAACGGGCTCGGCGCGGCCATGTTGACCGCCATCGACGTCCGCGATTTCCCCGTCGTGCAGAGCATCACGCTCATCTACGCCCTGGGGGTGATCGCCGTGATCTTGATAACCGATCTCGTTACGGCGCGGCTCGATCCCAGGATAAGGCTCAAGTGAGCACGACGATGGCGCCGTCGTTCCAGCCGGTTGAGGCCGGCCAAGAGGTCGCTCGCCGCCCGTCGTTCGGCTCGCGGGTGCTCCACAGCCCGACTTTCATGTCCGGCGCCGCCATGACGGCCACGATGGTCACCCTCGTGCTCTTGTCACCGGTCATCGGTCGCTACAGCCCGGTGGCACTGGACCCCCTGCACGCGCTCTCAGGCCCGAGCGCGCTTCACTGGCTCGGGACGGACGAGCTCGGACGTGACACCTGGTCGCGCCTTTTGTACGGCGGGCGCACCGACCTGCAAGTCGGCGTCCTCGCAGTGGTCTTCCCCTTCTGCTTCGGCGTGTTCATCGGCACGGTGTGCGGCTATGCCGGCGGCCTGCTGGACACGGTCATCATGCGGATCGTGGACGTCGTGCTGGCCTTTCCCTTCTATGTCTTGATCATCGCCCTCGTGTTCGCCGTGGGCGTGGGAACCCACGGCATCTACATCGCCTACGGGCTGACCGACTGGGTCGTCTACGCCCGGACCACGAGGAGCGCGACCATGATCGCCCGCAAGCTCGACTGGGTGGCCGCGGCGGAGGGTGGCGGCATATCCAAGGCACGAGTGCTGTGGCGCCACATCCTGCCCAACACCATCACGCAGGCGATCGTGTATGTGATGTCCGACATCGTGATCGTGATCCTGCTCGTCGTCGCCCTCGGCTACCTCGGGCTCGGGATCCAGCCTCCCGCGCCGGACTGGGGATCGATGATCTATGACGGCCAGAACTTCCTCCAGACCGATCAGTGGATGGCCATCTTCCCGGGACTGGCCGTAGTGTTCACGGGCATCGGGCTGTCGCTGCTCGGCGACGGGCTCGCTGACGTATTGCGGCCCGAATGACTCCTCTCTTGGAGGTAGAGGACCTCGTCGTCGAGATGCGACGCCACGAGGCGGCGTTCCGGGCTGTGGACGGCGTCTCTTTCTCGCTCGAGCGCGGCGGCGCCCTCGCCATCGTCGGCGAGTCGGGATCGGGCAAGAGCATCACCCTGCGGGCGATCATGGACTTGTTGCCAAGCGGAGGACGGCTCGTGTCGGGCCGGGTGGTCGTCGACGGCGTCGAGCTGGAGGCGCACAACCGGGGCCGCGGACGCGGCCACCACCAGCGCGAACGCATGTCGATCATCTTCCAGGACGCCCTGAGCGCTCTCAACCCGGTCGCGACCGTCGGGAACCAGATCGCCGAGGCCCCGCGGCACGTCCTCGGCCTCGCTAGGAACGCCTCGCGGGAGAGGGCGATCGAGCTCCTGCGCCTCGTAGGGATCCCCGATCCGGAGCGTCGCTACCACGCCTACCCCCATGAGCTGTCCGGAGGCACCCGCCAGCGGGTCATGATCGCGATCGCCTTGTCCTCCGAACCGGCCATCTTGTTGTGCGACGAGCCGACGACCGCCCTCGACGTCACGATCCAGACTCAGATCCTCGCCCTCCTCTGCGAGCTTCGCGAAGCGCGCGGGCTGTCGCTGGTCTTCGTCACCCACGACCTCAGCGTCGTGAGCCAGGTCGCCGAGCGGCTCGCCGTCATGTACACGGGTCGCCTCGTCGAGACCGGGCCCACCGAGACCGTCCTCGGCGCGCCGAGGCACCCCTATACAGCGGGGCTGCTGGGGGCGGCGCTCGACGTCGACACCCCAGATCGCGAGCCGATCGCCATCCCGGGATCGATCCCGGACCCGCTCCGGCTTCCGGGCGGCTGCACCTTCCATCCCCGCTGCCGGTTCGCGACGCCCGACTGCGTCACGACCGACGTCCGGCTGGAGCCGGTTGGCCCCGATCAAGAAGCGGCCTGCCTTCACTCCGAGGCGCTCGCGGCCACACTGGCCGGTGCCGGCCGTGACTGAGGCGTCGTCGTTGTCCGGCGCGTCGTCGTTGTCCGGCGCGTCGTCGCTGTCCGGCGCGGCGCCAGCGTCCGGCGCCCTCCTCGAGGTCGACAACGTCTCGGTGAGCTTCCATGTCGAGCACGGCCGCGTGCTTCGAGCCGTGGACAACGTCAGCCTCCAGGTGGCCGAAGGCGAGGTACTCGGCCTTGTCGGCGAGTCCGGGTGTGGCAAGACCACCGTCGCCAAGTGCATCGTGGGCCAGATCGCCCCCAGCGCTGGAGCCGTGCGCCTCGACGGTCGTGAGCTCGGCCAGAAACGAACCGCCGAGGATCGGCGCGCGATACAGATGGTGTTCCAGGACCCGTACTCGTCGCTCAACCCCCGCATGAGCGTGCGGCAAGTGCTGAGCGAGCTCTTAGGGGTCCACGGGATCGTGCCGCGAGCCGGCGTCGAGGATCGCTGCAGGGAGCTGATGACACTCGTCGGCCTCCCGCCCGACGCCCTGGGTGGCCTGCCGAGCCAATTCTCGGGCGGTCAGCGACAGCGGATCGCGATCGCCCGGGCGCTGGCAGTCGAGCCGCGCGTGATCATCGCCGACGAGCCCGTCTCGGCGCTGGACGTCTCGGTCCAGGCCACGATCCTCCGGCTCTTTGAGGACCTGGGCAGCCGCCTCGGCCTCACGATCGTGTTCATCTCCCACAACCTCGCCGTGGTGCGCCACTTGAGCCGCCGCGTAGTGGTCATGTACCTCGGCCGGGTCGTCGAGGAGGGCGGTCGTGAGCCGGTCTTCGGCGACCCGCGCCATCCCTACACGCGCGCCCTGCTCGAGGCGGCCCCACGCCTGCACCAGACCGAGCTCGTCCGGCCCGTGGTGCAGGGCGAGCCACCGAGCCCGATCGACATCCCTGCCGGCTGCTCGTTTCATCCCCGCTGCCCGCGCGCCGAGGAGGTCTGCAGCCAGGTGCGACCGCTTCTCGAGAGCGTCGCCCCCGGCGACGAGCATCTGGCAGCATGTCATTTTCGCGGGGAGTCGTCGCCGTGGCTTCGCGAGGGGGCGCCCCCGACCTCCCAACACGAGGCGCCTTTCGGCGCCCTGGAGGGAACGTGACCAGTTCGGCCAACCCGTTGCTGGATCCGCCGCTCATCACGCCGGACCGCCTCGAACGACTCGAGGGCGCCATCGCTTCCCTGTTCGAGACCCGGCTCGACGTCGTCCTTCCCCAGGCAGAGGCTGTGTTGCCGCTCGAGGCGGCAGCGCGCAGCCTCGGCCGAAGCGACCTCACCGTCCTGAACCTCGACACGAGCCCATATGGCACCACCATGGGACGCTGGATGCAGGAGACCGGCGCAAACGTCATCGGGATCGCCCCCGAGCCCCATGAAGCCGTCAGGCCGGAGGCGGTCAACAGGGCGCTCAGCGAGCACCCCGACATCTCGGTCGTCAGCTTCGTCCATGTCGAGGCCGCGAGCGGAGTGCGCAACGACGCTGCGGCCATATCCGACCTAGCTCACGAGCACGGCACTCTCATGGTGATCGACGTCGTCGCCTCGATCGGGGCGCACGAGGTTCGCCTCGACGAATGGGGCGCCGACATCGCTGTCATCGGACCGCAGAAGGCCTTGGCAGGTCCCGCCGGGATCTCGATCGCAGCGGTGAGCCGCCGTGCCTGGCAGGCGATGGCCGACAACCCAGGCGCACCGCGAAACTCGCTGCTCTCGCTGCTCGACTGGAAGGAGCGATGGCTCGACTCGGACAAGAGCGCCATCCCGGGAACGCCGGCGCCACTCGAGATCATCGCCCTCGAGGCCGCCATCGAACGCGTCTCGACCGAGGGCTTGCAGCACGTACAGCTCCGCCATCGGGCGTCCGCGGCCGCCAGCCGCTCCGGCGCGCGGGCCCTAGGCCTGACTCCGTTCGCAAGCGACATCGACGCCGCCGCAGTCGCGACAACCCTCCGCGCGCCGGCCGGCCTCGACGCCCGCGCTTTGGTCGAACGGGCGCGCGCCGGCCGCCTTGTGGCGATCTCGCCCGGCTTCGGCAAGCTGGCCGGGACCGTCCTGCGGATCGACCACACCGGCCAGCGCGCCCGCCTCGGCGTCGTGCTCGAAGCGTTGGAAGCACTTGGCGGCGCCCTCGAGGGCTGTTCCCGACTGCACGGCTCGATCCGCGACGCCCTCGCAGCCGCAGAACAAGCCTGGACCGCCGAGGAGGAGGGCGCCTTGTCCTAGGGACGCCTCTCCCAGGCTCGAGGCGATCCGGGCCGGACTGCGCGGGAAGCTCTATGCGTGCTCGGCGTCGACGAGCCGGGCACCGTTCTCGTGACGGGTGACTCCTCCGAGTTGCCTTCCATAGGCGGCCGCGCGCTCCGCCACGTCGAAGACCTTGGCGCTCCAACCGTGAGCGTCGAGCCATTCGGCGGCATGCTCGGCATTGGCAGAACGCCAGAGGGCGACATAGTCACCCGGCCCGCCCGTGCCCTCGGGATGGGCCTCGCGCCAGGCCTCGAGGCGTCTCGAGCTCGCCAAGGTGAGACCAAGCCGGCTGCCCGGTGGCGATAGCGCGCCCGCGCGAACGACGAGCGAATCGCTCGCTTGCGGGGAAAGGTAAGCGAGCAGGCCCTCGGCCACCCAGGCCACCGGCGCCCCGGGGTCCAGGCCGTAGTCGCAAAGCGCCCCGCCCCAGTCCTCGGCGAGATCTGCGGGCACCGCCACTCGTTCACAAGAAGGCTCCCAGCCCTCGTCGCGAATCACCCCCTCTTTGAAAGCCAGCACGCCGGGCAGGTCGAGCTCGAAGAGCCGGAGCTTGTCCGGCCAGGCCAACCGGAGGGCGCGGGCATCGAGGCCGGCGCCGAGGATCACCACTTGCCGCGTTCCACCGGCGCAGGCGTCGAGGAGGAGATCGTCGAGGAAGCGGGTGCGGACGGCTATCCAGTCACCTAGGGCCTCGGGGAGCTGACGCTCCCCGGCACGCTCGACCCAGCGAGAGCCCGCCGCGCGAAGGAAGCCGGTCGCGAACCGATCGGCGAAGAGCCGGTCCGGGCGGGCCGTCTCAGCGGCACGGGCGGCGGCGACGCCGAAAGCCGTCAGCGAGACGTCAGGCAGCGCAGACACGGCCCTTGGCCAGCCCTGGTCAAAGGCCGTATGCGGTAGGGTGCCTCGGCTCGTAGAGCAGCATCTCGCCCGCGCCGGGCACTGCCAAGGCTGTTGTCAGACCGTAACCGTCGTCTCTCACCTCACGTGCGAACGTGGCGCCCCTGGCCGTCAGCTCGGCCACGGTCGCTTCGATGTCGTCGCAGATGAGAGAGATCTCGTGGTGCTGGTGTGTCGACCATGTTTCTCCGTCACGCTCGCCCGAGATCGGGTGCACCCCGAGCTCCGACGGCCCTGTCTTGTAGATGAGCCAGCCGCCGTGAACGTCCACGCTCGGCCAACCGAGGACGTCCCGAAAGAAAGCCCGAGTCGCCTCGGCGTCGTCGGAGTAGACCAGGGTGTGCACGGCGGTGATCATGGCGCCACGGTAGACCACCGATAGGGCAGCTGCTCTCGGTCCTTCCGCCCGGGCGGGCCTACTCGGTCCAGGCCCGAGCTGAAGCGCATGAACCGGGAACGGAAGGGGGTAGGCTTGTCTGTGGTTCCCGGAGTGGAATCAGGAAGGGGGCTCGAACTCAAGCGTGCGAGACGAATTCCTATGCACCCCAAGGGGTGACCAGAAGCCCGGAGGCACCTCTTAGACCGAGGCTGGCACTCAGGAATCACGGCGACGGCGATGCGCCGGTAGGGGCATTACGCAGCGGCCAGAGCGCACAAAGCTCGCCTGAGGCCTCAAAGCTCCCGGAGACTCGACGGCGTTCTTGGGATGCAGACAACTGAACAGATGGGTGCCCGCTCCCGGACAAAGGGGCGGGCACTGTCGCGTCAGTGGGCGCAGCCGCGAGTGACAGCGTTGAAGCCCGGCGGTACGTCGAAGCGGCGGGCCGCCTGTGCCTGAAGCGGGCTGCCTGTGAAGCGAAGCTGCGGCCGCGTCCTCAGGCTTCGGGCTGAGTCCGTGGCGCGGGACGCGTCCCCTTGGGCACGTAGTCGAAGAAACGGTTCGTCTCGCCGTTGGCCGTCCACTCCGCGCGCAGGCGCGTCCGCCGCTCGACCCGACGCAGTGCTGACAACAAGAAGCGGTTGAGCTCGCGAGCGTCCGAGCCGCGCATGAAGCCATCGACGTGGAACCCATCAGGAGTGGCCGTGACGGTGCCGTCGATGAGCTCCTCGAGCAAGGACCCGATCGCGCCGGGCGTGTCCGAGCTGACATCGGCGATGAGGTGAAAGGCGGTATCGGGCACGTAGCCAGTTTGCCAGCTCAACGGCGAGCGCTCCCGGGGACGAGACCCGTGCACGCCGCCAACGCGGGAATGACGAGTCGCAAAGACGGCCGGCGGTTCCCTCACCAGCACGAGCAAGCTCCTAGAGCCGTGACCCTTAACGGATGATGACCTCGGGGAAAGCTTCGAAGGCGGCGCGGCGCGATCCGGTCCGGATGATAAGAACGTGGGCGTGGGCAGGTCTCGGTGGTCGCTGTGGTCGGAGGGCTCGTTTCTCTCGATCGGCTCGAGGGGCTCTGTGCTGTCCATCGGCTCCATCGGCTCGGCGTGCTCGATCGGCTCCATCGGCAGCTTCCTCTCGGCTTTCTCGCTTCTGTCCGCCGGATCGCTGTGCTCGGCCCTGTCCGCCCGGTCGCGTTTCTCGGCGCTCGCCGCCGGGTCGCGTTTCTCGGCGCTCGCCGCCGGGTCGCGGCCTTCGCCCATTTCGAAGGGCTCTTCCGAAAATCGTGCAGGTGGGCCAGCTCCCAGCTCCAGCTGGCAACTTTTGGCCGAGCTGATAAGGAGTCATTAGTCTCGGGCCCAGAGTGAGTGCATGAAAACACCCCCCCAACTGCGTGGCAAAGCCGCGCCCGAGCGGCCTGGCGCGACCGAGACGGCCGACGCGGCGAGCCTTCGCGCCACCGCGCCGCTCCTCAACGGCTATCTGAGCTACCTCGAGTCGAGCCCGACACCTTTCATCACGCCCGGCCACAAGGGTCGGGCAGCAGTGCTCGACAAGGACCTGGCGGCAGTGCTCGCGGGCGACGTCCCTCTCTACGGCGGCATCGACACGGTCAAGTCGGGGCGTGGTCTCCTCGCGGCGGCCGAGGGGCTCGCTGCGAAGCTGTACGGCGCGGACTGGTGCCGATACTCCTCAGGGGGCTCCACGCACTGCAACCAGGCGCTCTGCCTCGCCATCGGCCAGCCGGGCGACAAGGTCGTCGTCACCCGTTCGCTCCACCGGTCCGTCCTCCTGGGCCTGGTGCTCGCCGACCTCGAACCCTGCTGGCTGCCGACGAGCATCGACCCAGCCACGGGGATGCCGCTCGGAGTGGCAGTCGAGGACGTCGAAAAGACGCTCAAGGCCAACGCCGACGCTCGCGCCGTGCTCGTCACCGAGCCGGGGTACCTGGGCACGCTCTCGGACCTCGCAGGCATAATCGAGGTCGCCCACTCCCATGACGTGCCCGTCATAGTGGACCAGGCGTGGGGAGCACACTTCGGTCACCACCCGGAGCTGCCGCCCAACGCGATGGCGCTCGGGGCCGACGCGATGGTGACGAGCATCCACAAGCTCCTCACCGGCTACACCCAGGCAAGCCTGGTGTGCGCCCGCACCCTGCGACTGGATCCTGACCGGCTCGACCGGGGATTCGAGGCCGGTCACACCACGAGCACGGCCGGCGCGGTGCTGGCGAGCATCGACGCCACCCGTGCGCTGATGGAGGCTCGCGGGCCGGAATTGCTCGAAGGCGTCCTCCGCAGTGTCGCCAAGGCCCGGCAACGCTTGCGTGAAGAGGTCCCGGGGCTCGTGGTGCCTGACGAGCGCTTCTTCCCACCCGGTCGCTTCGACCCGACGCGACTGGTCCTGCTGCTCTCGGGAGTGGGAGCAAACGGTGTCGAGATCGAGCGCAGGCTCATCGAGCAGGGGCTTCCCCTGGAGCTGGCCGACCGGGACACCATGGTGGCGATCGTCACCGTCGCCGACGACGAGTCCACGCTGGACAAGCTCGTGAGCGCCCTGATCCCGGCGATTCGCGCCACCTCTGGCCTGGCCCGCTCGCCCTCGGTCGCCTTGAGCTGGGACGTCCAGCCCGTGTACGCCATGAGCCCGCGGGCGGCGTTCTTCTCCGCTCACGAACCGGTCCCTGCGGACCTCGCCGTGGGACGGGTCTCTGCTGAGCTGATCGCTCCCTACCCGCCCGGCATCCCCGTGCTGGCGCCCGGCGAGCTTGTCACCGAGGCTCTCCTCTCCGGCCTGAGGGCGGTCACGGCCCACGGGGTGCGCGTGGCTTACGCAGCCGACCCGACCCTGTCGACGCTCGAGGTCGTGCGAGCCTGAGAAGCGCCGGAGCGGCCGCGTCAGCCCCGCCCGGTGCCGAACAGGACGACTCCGCTGATGCCGGCGCAAGCCGCCAGCAGGTCCTCCTGCAGGTGCTCGTCGTGCATCGAGGGGTTCGCCGGGCATGGGCGCTGATGGAACAAGAACGTGCCTGACACGAGGGCCTCCGGATCGTCACTGACGGCGAGCCACGCCTGGGTGACCGCTCCCAGGGCCAGGTCGTCAGGTGCACCCGGACCTCCCATCTTCGTGGCCACCCAGCCCGGATCGACCGCGTTGGACAACACGTCGGTTCGATGGCGTGCGACCGCCGCCGCGAGCGCGGCGATGAAGAGCTTGCTGTCCGAGTAAGCCTGGGAGCCGCTCCAGCGGCGGTGCTCCCACTGCAGGTCGTCGAGATGCGGGTTGCCGCCCCGGTTCATGCCCGAGCTCATGTAGATCAGCCGTTTCGGCATCTCGATCAGGGCGGTGAGCAAGTACGGGGCAAGGACGTTGATGGCAAAGACGTGGCTGAGGCCGTCTGCGGTCACGACCCGGCGAGGTTCGCTCGAGCCGACGGCGGCGTTGTGGATCACGGCGTCCAAAGGGCCGGCGGCGTTGGCCTGCTCCGCGACCTGACGCATGGCGGCCATGGTGGCCAGGTCCCCGACGACGACACCGGTCGCTTCCGGCAGCGACCTGACGGCGTCGGCGGCGCGGCTCTCGTTGCGAGCGTGCAGGACGACGTCGTGGTGCTGGCCCGCCAGGAGCTGCGCGGCCATGAGGCCGAGCCCGTCAGAAGAGCCGGTGATCAGTATGCGAGCCATCTTGCGCCTTTCTTGTCTGCTTCCAGCTTCCCCGCTGCGGGCTCAAAGGGCGAGCAGGACCGGGGCCAGCACTTCGAGCGCGCCGGCATCGATCCCTCCGCATGGCTCGCGAAGACACCCAGACTCCGACCCGTCCAAGGGCATGTCGCCATTCGGCCGCTCCAGGAGTGGGCATCGTCTCGCCTCCGTGTCGTTCGCCTCGCACCGTTTCTATCGCCGGCCGGGGCCCGCAGCGGCCTTTCTACCGAGGCCGGGCCCGCACCGCCGCCTCTATCGTCGGCCGAGGCTCGGCCAGTTCGACAGAGCCGTCGCAAGCCCGCTGACGAGCCGTTCGAAGCTACGGTCGATGTCGACCGGGAGACCGAAGCCACCTGCCGCCTCGAGGGTGACGAAACCGTGCAGCGCCGAGCGAAGAGCCCGAGCGGCGTCGACGGCGTCGTCGTCACGCAGCCCGTAGCCGGCCAGGACGTCGAAGACGACCTGGGTCGCCTCCCGGCTCGCGGCCTCGTCGTCGGCGTCACCGGGCGCGGGAGCGCGCTGGGTCGCGGCGTAGCGGCCGGGGTGCTCGTGTGCCCAGGCACGGTAGGCCTGTGAAAGCGCCACGATGGCGTCGCCGCGCGAGCGACCGATCGCCGCCCGGCCAAGGACGTCGGCCAGGTCCCTCTTCGCCCGCAGGGCGATGCTTCGCTGCAGGTCCTCCATGTTCTCGACGTGCTTGTAGAGCGACGGTTGGCGAACGCCCAGCCGCTCGGCGACAGCGGCCATGGTCAGGCGGGACAGACCCAGCTCATCGGCGATCCGCCCCGCCTCCTCGACGACGAGAGCCTCGTTCAGGCCTGCCCTAGGCACTCTCTCGCACCTTTGCCAAGAAACCGAGCACTGCTTCAGCTGTCACGTCCGGTCGCTGCGACTGCGGATAGTGGCCAGCGTCGGGCACCATCACGACCTCGGCACCCGAGACCTGCGCGATCCAGTCTGACTCCGCCCGGGGATCGGCGAAATCCGGGTCCTTCTCCCCCATCACGACCAGTACCGGCACGGAGACCTCGCCGAGGCGCGCCTCGGCAGCCGCATGGCTCGTGTGCGTGGTGACCGAGAAGGCCTTGGCGTGCCCGGGCCGGCGCAGGCTGGCGATGAGCCTGTCGCGGTACTCCGCGAAGTCGGCGGGCCGCCGGCCGGCGTAGAGCTTGGGCAGGTAGGAGCGCCACGACAGGGCCACGAGCGGCCGGGTCACGGCCACGCGAAGGAGGAGGCGCGCGACGGCGCTCGTCTTGGCGTCGCGAACGAACGGGCCGACGAGCACGAGGCCAATGACGAGATCGGGTCTTTCGGCGGCGACGAGCACGGCTGCGCCGGCGCCCATCGAGTTGCCGACGACCACCGCAGGGCCTCCCAGCTCGGAGATGAGGGCGATGATGTCGCCGGCGGTCTCCTCGTCTCCGTAGCTGCCGAAAGTCGTGTCGCTGTCGCCGTGGCCGCGAAGGTCGGCGCAGGCAGCCCGGTACCCGGCCTCGCGCAGGAAAGGCGCGAGAAAGCGGTACGTGGCGCGTAGGTCGCCCATGCCAGGCACGAGCACCACCAGGGTGCCCTCGCCCGAGACGTCGTAGGCAATGCGCCCTTCGGGGCGGGCGAGGTAACTGGTGTTCTGGGGCATCGGGGGAGGTGTCATGAAGCTATGGTACTTAGCCGATTAGCTATTGTCAATAGCTACGCCGGCAGGCAGCCCGCCCTGCTTCCCTGGCGGGACGAAGGCAACGGGACGAATTCGTTCTCGCAGGGCGTTGTCGCTCGTGGGACGGACCCGATCCAGAAGGGACACCCCGGCGGTGTCGCCGCCGTCCTTGGAGGCAGCTGTGAGAATTGGCGTCGTCGGCGCGGGCAATATCGGCACGACCCTCACCAAGCGGTTCACCGCCGTCGGCCACGAGGTCTCGGTCGCGAACTCACGAGGTCCCGAGACCCTGGCGGACCTGGCGAGCTCGACCGGTGCCCATGCGGCCAGCCTCCGCGAGGCGACCAAGGGCGCCGAGGTGGTGGTCGTGACAATCCCTGAAGGCAAGGTGCCCGATCTCCCGAGCGGTTTCCTGGACGGGGCGGCCGGCGGTGCAGTTGTGATCGACACCTGCAACTACTACCCCCAGCGCGACGGGCGTATCGAGGCGATCGAAAACGGCATGACCGAGAGCCGATGGGTCTCTCGGCAGATCGGCCACCCGGTTGTCAAGGCGTTCAACAACATCCAGGCGCAGCATCTCTTGGAGCTGGGCCGCCCCAAGGGCACGCCCGGGCGCATCGCCCTGCCGGTGGCAGGCGACGAAGCGGCGGCGAAAGCAGTCGTGATGCGCCTCGTGGACGAGATCGGCTTCGATCCGATCGACGCCGGCGGCCTCGACGACTCGTGGCGCCAGCAACCGGGCAGCCCTGTGTATGCGACGGACCTCGACGCCGATGGCGTCCGCCGTGCCCTGGCCGAGGCGAAGCCGGCGCGCGGGCCGCACTAGCCCAAGTCCTGCCGCCGCCGGGATACGCCCCCGGGCCGCTGGCCGGGATACGCCCCTGGGCCGCTGGCCGGGATTGCGCTCAGCTGCCGTCGGGATACCCGCCCCGGTGCAGCACCATCGGATAGTGCGGCAGCGTCTCGGGTCTGCGCACCGACGCCCGCCACCCCTCCGGGTAAGGCTGCAGCCCTTGCAGCAAAGGTGACGGCTGTGCCGGATCGCCGACCAGTTGCTCGAGCGGCGCCCGGAGGCTCGCGACGTCATCGTCGCCAAAGCGCGCCCGCCACTGGGCCTCGGTGTCGCCGAGGATCCGCCGGTACTTCTCCTGAGCCTTGTGTCCCTTCGGGGTCAGGCGGACGACCTTGCCCCGGGTGCCGGCCGGATCTGGCTCGACGAGGACACAGCCGTGGCGTTCGAGGAAGCCCACGGACATGGCGATCGCCTCCTTGGATACCCCCGTCAGGCGGGGAAGGTCCCGGACACGAGTGCCCTTCTCCTCGAGGACGCGCAGGGCGTTGGCGCTGATCGGCAGGGAAAGCTTCGACTCGCGCTCGAACTCGACGGTGAACATCAGCAGCACCTGGGACAAGAGGGTGGAGAGATCGGCACCGGTGGCGGGGACGCCGAAGCCCGCCGGCGCCACTGCGCCCTGCAGCCTCTCGATCCCGGCGAACATGGCGTGGGCCACCACGGGCAGGTACTGGGGCAGCTCGAGCTCGGACCGGCCGGCGAACATCTGCAGAGACTCCCGGAGCCTGCCGACCACGTCCCCGCCGAAGCGGGCACGCCACCGCTCCTCGACAACGTTCGCCAGGGGCCGACATATCGCCTGTGCCCTCCTCCCCGCCCTGGTGGGCCGGACGAGCCAGTCACGGCGCGGGGGATCTGCTCGCTCGTCTGCCGGGTCCGGCGCCAGGTCCACGTACCTCCACCTCTGCAGGCCCGCCAGGTTCGTGATGCGCGCCAAGCCCTCCACATCGCGCAAGGGCACCCCCTGCTCGGGGATGAACTGCATGAAATTCGCCCACATTGCCTGGGAGGTGAGCCAGGGGCCATGGCGCGAGCCCGAGGCGGCACCGGTTGTCGTCCGGTGCTCCATCTGGTGCTCGGACTCGTTGTCGAACTCGATCGTGAAGGCGACGAGCGCCTGGGAAAGCAAGGTCGGCAACGGGAAACGAGTCACCCCGCTACGGCCGGTCATGGTGCGCCGCGAACAGGCTCTCCGCGGTAGGTGCCGAAAGACCAGCGGTTGCCCTCGAGGTCGCGGGCGGAGAAGTCCCTCGACCCGTAGTCGGTGTCGTGCAGGGGGACGATGATCTCGGCACCGGCGGCGACAGCTCTCTCATGGAGCCGGTCGGGATCGTCGGTCACCACGTAGGCACCGAAGGAGCCCGGCTGCAACCGCCAGGGATCGTCCTCACCCGTGCGGGCGCTGCCAAGCATGATGCCTCCGCCGAGAGGCCAGGCCAGCTGCGCGTGGTGCACGCGGTCACCCTCTGTGTAGACGACAACCTCTTCGAAACCGAACGCCTCGACGAGGAACCTGATGAGGCCTCTTGCGTAATCGGCCCGCAGGGTGGGCCAGACCTGAGCGGGAGGAGCGTCGCCGTCCATGGCGACAGACGCTATCGGAGCCATCCCTCGACGACGGGCGCGACCGTGCTCAGCCGGCACCCTCGGACGAGGGCTTGGCGACCGGTAGTCCCTCCTCGGCTCCGGCTCGAGCCACGACCGGGGAGCGCTGCACGTCCGCCCGGGTGATGGCGAGGAAGGCGACCAGACAGAAGATGACGATCGTCAGCACCACGGCCACCCTCCCGTCGCCCCAGCCCAGGCCTCCGACGATCCGGGGCTTGCCCATGTAGTCCGCGAACGAGGCTCCGATCGGACGAGTGACGACATAGGCGAACCAGAACGTGAGGATCGCGTTCCAGCCGAAGCGCCGGTATCCGACGGCGGGAACAAGGATCAGACCTAAGAACATCAAGCCTGAAGCCAGGTAGCCCAGATGGAACGTCGTCGCCGTCAAGTCCCCCACCGCCGTCCCGAGGGCGAAAGTCGCCACCACCGAGGCCCAGTAGAACGCCTCCCTGCGAGGGGTGTCGACGCTGTGGATCGACAAGGTCTTCTCGGTCTTCTGCCAACCGAGGAACACGGCCAGCAGCACGACGCCATAGAGGCCGCTCGAGATCGCGTACGGGACGCCGAAGCCGACATGGAGGACATCGGCAGCCATGGTGCCGAACACGCCCACCATGACGACCGCCAGCCAGTAGGTCCACGCGATGTAGCGGTGCCTCGAGTACTGCAGCACCAGGGCGACGACGAAGCCGACGAAGCCCAGGCAGACGGCCAGCTTGGGATTCAGCCGATGGACCGAGTAGTCCGAGGTCGCCTCGCCCATCGCCGTCGACAAGGCCTTTATCACCCAGAACCAGACGGTGATCTGCGGCACCCGCAAGGCACCGCTTCGCGTCAGCCACGTGAGGAACCTGCGTCCGGTCACCGGCACATCTTGCCGCAGCGCGGACACCGCTCGGGCGCGTGCGCTGTCGAGCTTCCGGCCCGAAGGGCATGGCCTCGCCGATTCAGCGTCCGCGCAAACGGTCGATCTGGCGCCGGTCCTTCTTCGTCGGGCGCCCCGAGGACGGGTCGCGGACCAGACCCGGAAGGCGGATCTCTTTCGGGGGCGGTGGCGGGCTGTGATCGACCAGGCACCCGGCGGCGATGGGCGCCCCGACGCGCTTGTCGATCGCTCTGACAACCTCGAGCACCCGCAGCCGATCGCCGACGCGGGCCGTGACCGTGTCACCGGGGCGCACCGTCGTCGAAGGCTTCGCCGCGCTCTCGTTCACCTTGACGTGGCCGGCTCGGCAAAGCGCGGTCGAGGCTGCACGCGTCGGGGTGGCACGCACCGCCCACAGCCACCGGTCGACCCGCGCAGCCTCCACTTTGCAAGCGTCCCACGAATCACGGGAAAGCTGCTGGGCGCCGCGGTGCGCGGCCGCTCGCAAGTGCGGCAAAGTGGAAGGCCCATGTCATCCCGCTTCGATCTCGCCCCGGTCACCGGCCGGCAGGACGACGCCTTCGCTGCGTTTCTCACCTGGACGGCCGAGGCGGGCTTTGCCCTCTACCCGGCCCAGGAGGAGGCACTGCTCGAGGTGTTCTCGGGTGCGCACGTGATCGTGAACACGCCCACCGGCTCGGGCAAGAGCCTGATCGCCCTCGGCGCCCACATCGCCGCGCTCGCCGCCGGGATGCGCTCGTTCTACACCGCACCGGTGAAGGCCCTCGTCTCGGAGAAATTCTTCGCCCTCTGCGGTGACCTCGGCGCCGAGAACGTCGGCATGCTGACCGGCGACGCCTCGATCAACCCCTCCGCCCCTGTCGTGTGCGCCACCGCCGAGATCGTCGCCAACATGGCGCTTCGCGCCGGCGCGGCCACACCAATCGACCAGGTCGTGATGGACGAGTTCCACTTCTACGGCGACCCCGACCGAGGCTGGGCCTGGCAGGTTCCCCTTCTCGAACTGACCGGAGCGCAGTTCGTCCTTATGTCGGCCACCCTCGGCGACACGAGCACGATCGAAAAGGGCCTTGCCCGCCGGACGGGTCGCCCGGTGGCGGTCGTGCGCTCCGCCGCCCGGCCGGTCCCGCTCCGTTTCGAGTACCGGCGCACGCCACTCAACGAGACGATCGAGTCGCTCCTCGCCGCCGATCTGGCTCCGCTCTACGTCGTCCACTTCACCCAGGCCCAGGTGCTGACTCACGCCCAGGCGCTCACCTCGGCCCAGGTGACGACCCGGCCCGACCGGGAAGCGCTCGCAGCCGCGCTCGCCGGGTTCCGTTTCGCTCCCGGCTTTGGGCGGACCCTCGCCCGCCTTCTCCACCACGGCATCGGGGTCCATCACGGGGGGATGCTGCCGAAGTACCGCCGCCTGGTCGAGCGGTTGACCAAGGCCGGCCTGCTGCGCGTCGTCGTCGGGACCGACACCCTCGGCGTCGGGGTCAACCTGCCGTTGCGCACGGTCGTCCTCTCCGGTCTCGCCAAGTACGACGGGTCCGTCTCGCGCCTGTTGAGCGCCCGAGAGCTTCACCAGATCGCCGGGCGAGCAGGGCGCCCTGGCTACGACTCCTCGGGCCTCGTCGTCGTGCAGGCCCCCGAGCACGTGATCGAGAACGAGCAGGCTGCGAAAAAGGTCGCCGGGGACGTTCGCCGGACCCGAAAGCTCGTCAAGTCCAAGCCGCCCAAGGGTTTTGTCGCCTGGGACGAGGCCGTGTTCGACAGGCTCGTCGCCTCTCCGCCCGAGCCACTCGTGTCCCAGCTCCGGGTCAACCACGCGACGCTGCTCAACGTGCTCGACCGCCCCGGTGACGGCTGCGCCGCGCTCGCGGAGCTCGTGACCGACAACGACGAGCCGCGCCCGGTGCAGCGCCGTCTCGTGCGCCAGTGCATCGCGATCTACCGCTCGCTCGTCGCCGCCGGGGCGCTCGAGCGCCTCGAGGTCCCCGACGAGCAGGGTCGGCGGGTCCGCGTCACCCGTGAGCTGCAGACCGATTTCGCCCTCGACAGCCCGCTCAGCCCGTTCGTCCTCGAGGCCGTCCCCCGCCTCGAGCGGTCGGCGGCGACCTGGTCCCTCGACGTGTTGAGCATCGTCGAGGCCACACTCGTCAATCCTGGCCCCGTGCTGGCGGCACAACTCGAGCGCGTGAGGGCCGAGGCGCTGGCGGCGCTCAAGGCCGCAGGCGTCGAGTACGAGGAACGGATCGAGGCCCTTGACAAGCTCGAGTACCCGAAGCCGCTGCGCGACTGGACCTACGACCTGTTCGACGCCTACCGGGTGGTCCATCCCTGGGCTGCGGACTACAACATCCAGCCGAAGTCGGTGGCCCGCGACCTCTACGAGCGGGCGATGACGTTTGCCGAGTACGTCGCCCACTACGGCCTGACCCGTTCCGAAGGCCTCCTGCTCCGCTACTTGTCCGACGTCTACAAGGGCCTCATCCGCAACGTCCCCGAGGATCTCAAGACCGAGGAGCTCCTCGACGTCACGGAGTGGCTGGGCGAGCTCGTCCGCCAGGTCGACTCGAGCCTCATCGACGAGTGGGAGCACCTCGCTGCCGCCGCGGCGAGCGCCTCGCTCGAGCAGGCCGTCGCCGAGGTCGGCATGGAACTGAGCGGTGAGGCCGCCGCACCGCCGCCCGTCACCGCGAATGCCCGGGCTTTCAAGGTCATGGTGCGCAACGCCGCTTTCCGCCGCGTCGAGCTCTTCGCAAGGCGCGACGTCGCCGGCCTCGCCGAGGCCGAGGCGGCCGAAGGCTTGGACGCCACTTCCTGGTCCGAGGCGATCGAGCGCTACTTCTCGGTCCATTCCAGCCTCGGCACGGGACCGGAGGCCCGTGGCGCGGCGTTGTTCGACCTCACCGAGCAGCCGCGCCGGTGGCTGGTGCGCCAGGTCCTCGACGACCCGGAGGGCTGGCACGACGCGGCCATCGTCGCCGAGGTGGACCTCGCGGCCTCGGACGAGGCCGGCGCACCCGCATGGGCGACGCTGGGTCTCGAGCACGGTTGAGACCGGGTCGTCCTCATCACCGGCTCTCCTCCTCGGTCAACCTCTGCCTCGGTTTCACTCGGCCAGCGTGGCGCAGAGTCGTGCCAGCGCGCCCGTGTAGGCGTGTGCCGGCGGGGTGGCGTAGCCGACGACGAGCGCCGGTGGCCGTTCGTCAGGTTCGACCGCGTAGCCGCTCAGCCCCTCGAGGGCCAGTCCCCGTGCCGCTGCCCGGGCGACGACGTCGGCCTCGTTGTCGCCAGCAGGTAGGCCAACCACGGCGTGCAGGCCCGCGGGCAGCCCGTGCACGGTGACGTCCGGCGCTTTGCGTGAGAGGGTGGCGAGGAGGCGGTCCCGTCGCCGGCGGTATGCGAGCCGCGAGCGGCGCACGTGCCTGTCGTAGCGGCCGGAGTTGATGAACTCGGCCATGGTCAGCTGGTCCAAGACCGCGGAGTGACGGTCGACGAGCGAGCGCTGCTCGACAAGCTTGGCGACGAGGTCTGCGGGGACCACCAGCCACGCCAGGCGCAACCCCGGGGCCAGTGTCTTGCTCGCGGTGCCGGCGTAGACGACTCGGTCCGGCGAGAGGGCCTGCATCGCCCCTACAGCTCGGCGGTCGTAGCGGAACTCGCCGTCGTAGTCGTCCTCGATCACGAGCGCGCCCGAGGTCGAGGCCCACTGCACGAAGCGCGTGCGCCGCGCCGACTCCAGGGCGACGCCGAGGGGGAACTGGTGGGCCGGTGTCAACAACACGGCATCGAGTCGTTCGAGATCGGCCGGTCGGGCGCCGTGGCCGTCAACCGGCAGCCCTACGACCTGCAGGCCCGTGTCGGCCAAGAGCTCCCGGTGGTGCCGATGGCCGTAGGACTCGACGCCGATCGTCGACCGGCCCTCGCTTCGCATCACCCGGCCCAGGAGCCAGAGTGCCTGGCTGAAACCGGAGCAAACGACGACGGTGTCTGGGGACACCCAAACGCCACGAGCACGGGCAAGATAACCGGCCAGCGCGGCGCGCAGCTCCGGGCGTCCGCGTGGGTCGCCGTAGCCGAACGCCTCAGCTGGCGCCCGCGAAAGTGCCGCGCGATCGGCTGCCAGCCATTCGCCCCGAGGGAAGCTTGTGACATCTGGGTATCCGGGGCGCAGGTCGTAGCGGACTGCAGGCGGCCGCGCCACCGGGGAGCCGGGCGACGGTCGCGGCTCGGCGCCCCGCTCCGCGACCCGGGTGCCCGAGCCTTGGCGGGAAGTCAGCCAGCCTTCGGCCACGAGCTGGGCATAAGCCTCGGCAACCGTGTTGCGGGCGAGGCCGAGATCACTCGCCAGGGTGCGCGAGGGCGGCAGGAGCGTGCCGGAGACGAGTCGCCCACTTTGCACGGCCTCGCGAAGAGCGCGTTCGAGCGACTCGCGCACTCGAGTCCGGCCGAGCTCGACGTGGAGGTCGACACCGCAAATGGCCCACGTTTCTGCCATGGAATTGGACCTTACTCGCGGTCCTATCTGGCCCTAGCGTGAAACGCATGGAAACCACTCACACCATCCCTGTTCGTCTCGATGTCGACGCGCACGCTTCGATCTTCACCAAGGCGATGAGCCAGCTCGACAAGGCGTCGGTCAAGCAACTCGACCAGGTCGACTTCGACCCGCGACTTCGCGAGCTCGTCCGCACCCGCGCCTCACAGCTGAACGGCTGCGCCTACTGCGTCGACACCCACACCAAGGACGCCCGGGCCATCGGCGAGAGCGAGCAACGGATCTACGCGCTCCCGGTGTGGCGCGAGGCGCCGTTTTTCACCGACCGCGAGCGGGCAGCGCTGGCCTTCACCGAGACAGTGACCCTCGTCGCGCAGAGCCACGTCCCGGTCGAGGCTTACGAGGAGGTCGCTGCTCAGTTCAGTCAGGACGAGATCGGAGCCTTGCTCGGGCTGATCGTCACGATCAACGCCTGGAACGCCCTCGCCGTCGCCTCTCGGGCTTGGCAGCCGCCTTTTGACCAGACATCAGCCGTCTCGTGAGCGCGTCTCGGTCGGGCTGTTCCTGGCGCTGCACCGTCCGGGATCGCCGTTGATCATGTTCAACCCGTGGGACCCCGGATCCGCGCGGGCACTTGCCGCCTTGGGCTTTCCGGCACTGGCCACAACCAGCAGCGGCTTTGCCGCCTCGCTCGGCCGTCTCGACGGGGCGGTCTCGCGCGAGGGTCTGGCCGCCTATGGACGCGACGTCGCGCTCGGCCTTCGGCGGAGGCTCCTGAGCTGTCCGCGCGATACCGGAGGGTTCCGGCCTCGGCGACCTCCTCCCGCGGGGCTCCGTCAGCGGGTCGAAGACCCGAGGTCCGCTGGGATCATCGAGTAGAGCAAGGCGTCGGCGCGGGTCATGGGCAGGGCGAGGTATGACCGCAGCAGGCCCTCGCGACGAAAGCCCGCAGCCTCCAGGACCCGGACCGATCCCGCGTTGTCCGGCTGGGCGAGTGCCTCCAGCCGGGCGACGGCCGGCAGGCCCAACGCCCATCGGCTCAACAAGATGAGGCCCCGGCGAGCCAGATCCCGGCGGCGGCGGCTCCCCACCGTCCAGTAACTGACACCGACAACGCCCGGCTCCTGGCGGTGGAGAAGGCACACCGAGCCGACGGCGGTGTCGGCGGTTACCTCTGCGATCGCGAGACTGAGTCCCTCACCCGACACCGAGAGCTGCCACTGCCGCTCGATGAAAGCGAGACCGGCCTCATTGGAGAACGGGCTCGGCACGCTCGTGCCGGCGGGGATGGCCGGGTCCCGGCTTGCCTCCTCGATACAAGGCAGGTCGTAATACGTCCAGGCGCGAAGCAGGACCTGCCCGTCGCTCAACTCGGGGGGTTCCGGAATGGCCTCGGGGCGATCTATCGGGTCCACCGCCACATCATCGCGAAGAAGACCGTCGCCTCAGCACCGCCCGCCGCAGTGGTCGCCGAAGGGAGTGGCCCCGCGGCCGTCCGGCAGCCGAGCTCAGTAGGTCGCGTCGGCGGCGGCGTCTTCCTCCCTGGGTGCAGGCGGAACGGGGATGGCTGCGCCGTCGCCACTGCTCTCCGTCGCCTCGTCCAAGATGGCAGCCGTCGCTGTTGCGCCGAATCTCGTCACTCCGATGGCGACCAGCTCGAGCAGCCGGTCCAGGGTGCGAACTCCGCCTGCCGCCTTGATCTGCACCTTCGGCGAGGTGGCCCCGGCCATGAGCAGCAGGCCGTGCACGGTCGCACCACCGGGGGCGAAGCCCGTCGAGGTCTTGACGAAATCGGCGCCGGCGCGTTCGCCGAGCCGACTGCCTTCCACGATCTGCTCGTCGCTGAGATAGGCGTTCTCGAGGATCACCTTGAGCAGGCCGTGCGCCGAGTGGGTGGCCTGGACGAGCTGGGCGATCTCGTCCTCGACGTAGTCGTACTTCCCGCTGCGGAGAGCCCCGATGTTGATCACCATGTCGATCTCGCGTGCCCCGTCCTCGAAGGCTCGGCGCGCCTCGAAGAGCTTGCCCTCCGTCGTCGAGTGCCCGTGCGGGAAGCCGACGACGGTCCCGACGGTCACATTCGTACCTGCGAGCAGGTGCACGGCCAATACGACGTCTGCCGGTCTCACGCTGACCGACCACGTGCAGTACTGGTCGGCGAGCGCGCAACCGCGGCGAACGTCGTCATCGGTGAGCTCGGGGCGCAGCAGCGAGTGGTCGATGAGCGAGGCGATCTCGCGCACCGTCAGCTGGGTCGGGATGACCCTGGTAGCGGTGCTCATTTGAAGGAGACCTTTCGAATGAGGGGATTCACACGAGCACAGCTGAGGAGAGCTGCGGCTCTGTGCCGTAGGCTAGCCCCTCTGCCTTGTTCCCCGTGATCCACGCGGCCGCGCGAGCCTTGGGACGACCCGCCGGAGAACACCCTGCCGGCAGGAGAAACTGACGGTGCCGAAGTCAACACTTTCTGGACTAGGCCCTCCGGGATCGCCGCCTAAGACGCCAGTCGGGTAGCGACGCGCCCAGCGCTTGGAGATCTCGCCCGCCTCGTCCTCAGGGATGCGCCTGCTGTCCGAATCCCAAATCCGGTTCACCAGGCTCGGGATGCTCGTCCACTCAGTCGTGTTGGCGCCATCGCCTCACAGGCGACCTTGACCTCGCAGACATCAGTCATTAGACTGCAGCTGTCTAACAGGAGCCTTCATGAGCTATCTTGGTCTCGACTTGGGCGGCAGCTCGGCCAAGGCGGCTGCGTTCGGCGTGGACGGTTCGCTGCTGGCGACAGCGAAGGTCCCCTATCTGCTCGAGTCGCCCCGAGAGGGCTGGCGAGAGTTCAACCCCGAGACCCAGTGGCAGGCTCTTCTTGCAGCCATCCGAGCGGTGACATCTACGACTGACGTGCGTCACGATCCAATAAGGGCGATCGGGATATCTGTCGCCGGTGAAGCCGTTGTCCCAGTAGCTGTCGACAAGAGTCCCCTGTACAACGCATTCGCGTCGTTTGACAGCCGCGGATCGGAGTACGTGCCCCTCTTGCGGGAAACGATAGGGGAAGCAACCCTCTTTGAGATAACAGGACAGCCTCTCGACGGCATGTACACACTGATGCGAGTCCTCTGGTTTCGTGAGCACATGCCGTCGCTATTTCGCCAGACGTGGAAATTCTGCCTCTGGCAGGAGCTCATCTTGCTGCGCCTAGGGCTCGAGCCCGTTGTCGACTATTCAAACGCCGCCCGCACCATGGCTTTCGACATTCATGCTCGCGAGTGGTGCACTGACATCCTTGCGCCGCTACAGCTTTCCAGCGAGCTATTCGCGGCGCCCGTGCCTCAAGGCGCCGTTATCGGCTCACTCGGAAAGCAGGTCGCCGACGAGTTGGGCATCCCAGCCGGTTGTACCGTAGTCGCGGGGGGACTCGACCAGTCGTGCGCCTGCCTCGGATTGGGTGTCGTGGACGACACAGCCGCAGCCATCGGAACAGGCTCCGTTGAGGCAGTCGACGTTCCGATTCCAGAAACGTCAGCGGTACCTTACAGGCCGGATCAGTTTCTTTTCGTCACACCATACGCGCCCGGCGGTTATCTGGCCACCGGGATGAACTTCACGGCGGGCTCCGCCATCGAGTGGTACAGGAGTCTTACCGGCATCAGCTCGGTTGACGATCTCAGCTTGTACCGCAGCGCAACTTTGGCCGACCTGTCGCCCTCCTCGCTCCTGGTCCTGCCCCAGTTCGCAGGATCCTTCTCGCCGAGGCGAAATGCCGACGCCAGGGCTGCAATCTTCGGGCTATCGCTCTCAACAACACGTGCCGAGATCGCCAGAGCGCTGGTAGAGGCTCTCGTGTTCGAGCTTCGCTTCACCATCGAGAGCATGGAAGAGGCCGGTCTTCGCCTGGGCGCAGCACGAAATGGCGGTGGCGGGAGTCGCTCCGCTCGTTGGATGCGGCTGAAGGCGAGCATCTTGGAGAGGCCGATCGCGGTCCCGGAGATTGTCGACAGCAGTTGCCTTGGCGCTGCCTTGCTTGCTGCGGTGGCGGACCGAGCTTTCCCCGATTGCTCGTCGGCCGCGGCAGAGATGGTCCTCATTAGCCGCTGGTACCAGCCTGAGGCATCGGTGACGGACGCATATCACGACCGCTACCAGGAGTATTGCGCCGTGCGGGAGCTCCTGTGCGATCAACAATCAGCCTTCGCCCCAGCGACTGTGAGACAAGAATGAAGGTCCCTTCTACCCGCCGTACCGTGCTGAGCCGCGCGAATGTCGTGTCTCCCAGCAGGGGATCACTCGGGCTCTCGGACGTCCTGATCTCCGAGTCGGGCGCAATTGAGTCAATCTCCCGCCATCAAACTGCCAATCGCTGGCCTGACGCTTCGAGGGTGCTCGACCTTGGTGGCTCCACCGTGGTACCGGGTCTCGTGGACGCCCACTATCACATGTTGTCCACAGGGATCCAGCTCCTGACCCTTGACTTGGCCATGGCCGGGTCGATAGGCGAGGTGCTGGAGCTACTGAGAACCGCGGCCACTCACAGCCTCACCGATTGGGTGGTCGCCGGCCATCTCGACGAGGACCGTCTGCAAGATGCCCGCCTTCCGACGCTGGCCGAACTCGACAAGGCGTTTCCCCGCCGTCCGGTCCTCGTCGATCACCGAAGTCTGCACTTCGCACTCTGTAATACCGAAGCGATCAGGCGCCTCCGCTTGCCTCAGCTTGAACAAAGCGGCGGCGTCCTTCGCGGTCAATCGCTCGGTCTGGCGAGAGGGCGCGTCATGGAAGCGCAAGGTGAGAAGTACGTGGAGGAAGTCTTGCGCGCCGCAAGCCGCGCCGCAGCGCAGCGCGGCGCTACGACCGTCCACGCAATGGAGGGCGGCAGCCTCTTCGGCGATCTCGGCTTGGACGTCCTCGACAGAATACGCGACACACTGGCGACAGACGTGGTCGTCTACTGGTGCGTGATGGACGTCGCGCGCGCACAGGAGAAGGGATATGCACACGTCGGCGGTGACGTCCTCGTCGACGGCACGCTCGGATCGAGAACTGCCGCGTTACGGAACCCTTATTCCGACGAGGCCGGCTCGCGTGGCCTGCTCTACCTGACCGAGGAACAACTCGGCGACTTCTTCTTTGCCGCCGCCCGATCCGGCTTGCAGCCGGCAGTGCACGTCATAGGTGGGCGTGCGATCGAGGTTGCGCTGAGAGGAATCGAGAAGGCTTCCCAGGAGGTCGACGGGAACATCAGGTGGCGACTAGAGCATTGCGGCGATGTCACCAAGCGCCAGTTGCAACGCGTGGCGCAACTACGTGCCTGCATTTCGACTCAGCCTGCGTTCACCTATCTGCGCGGTCGGCCGGGCGGAGTGTACGCGCAGCGCATGGGTCCAAAGCGAGTGAGGCGCCTCTACCCCCTTCGCTGGATGCTGGACGAGGGAATCGTCGTGTCGGGCGGTTCCGACAGTCCTGTTACTCCGCCTGATTCTCTTCTCGGGCTGGAAAGCTGTGTCAACGCCAGGTATTCCATGCAAAGGACCACGCCTTTGGAGGCACTGCGGTTGTTCACCTCAGGCGCGGCCTGGTGCGCCGGAGAGGAGGCCACCAAAGGTGACCTGGCGCCCGGAATGCAGGCCGACCTCCTTGTCTTGAAGGAGAGCCCACTCGTCTGCAAGCCCGCCCACATCCATGAGATCGAGATCCAATTGGCAATGCGTAAAGGACGTCCCATCTGCGGACCCCTTGCCGAGGAGGGCACAGCATGGCAATAGGTAGCGCAATTCGCCTTGGCCGCGTAGTCGATTCCCGTGATGGCCGGTCCCTCATAGGGACGTTCGCACACGGCTTGCTGCGCGGCCCGATTGTCGGAGAAGGTCCGGCAAGAAGCTTAGGGCAGATGGCCCGACAGGTCGCCGATGTAGGGCTTGATGCCCTGATGATGAGTCCCGGCATGCTGCGCGCCAGCGCACCTGAGTTTGCCGGGAAGAATGGGCCAGGGCTCATAGTCTGTCTCGAGTGGAATAACGCGTTTCGAGAAGGTCCTGCTTCCGACCTCGAGGTTGAGGGTCGCTCCGCGATCCTGGGAAGCGTCGAGGACGCGCTGAGCTTCGGTGCCGATGGCGTTATCAGCTACATGTTCATCGGTTGGAGCGATCGGGAAGCGGAGGCGCGACACGTCGAGCACAATGCCGCCTTGACGTTGGAGTGCGAACGGCTCGGCGTCGTCAGAGTCATCGAGACGATGATACGAGGGCGAGGCATAAGCAGGGCCGAGGAAATCAGGGCCGACTACGTCGCCACCGCAGCTCGAATGGCCTCTGAAGTCGGTTGCGACCTGGTCAAGGTCGAATGGCCCGGCAGCGCGGAATCGCTCGCGAAAGTTGTTGAGGCGTGTCCCACGCCGATCCTCGTTGCCGGCGGGGAGCTCTCCTCATCCGCGGCTGTTCTCGACATGGCGAAAGGCGCGCTCGATGGCGGGGCCAGCGGGCTGGTCATCGGCCGCAATATCGTGCAGTCGACCGAGAGGATCGGGCTCGTACGCGACTTGAGCTTGCTTGTTCATGGGGAACCGGTCATGGAGCAGGACCGCCGACCGTCCCCTGCCAACTAAATGTCAGGAGGCAATCACAGATGGCCGACCCTAGGGAAGGAGCAGGTGGACCAGAGCGCGTGGGCAGCGAGTGGCCCTTGTATGCCGCGGTGTACGACGAGATTCTTCGACTCGTTTCCGAGGGCGTGTACCCGGTGGGCAGCCAGCTGGTGGGAGAGCCTGAGTTTGCCCGCCAGCTCGGCGTGAGCAGGGTCGTGCTCCGGGAAGCCATCCGAGCACTCGAGGTCGACGGGATTCTGATCAAACGTGCCGGCATCGGGACATTCGTCAACGAGCCCTACCCGATAATAGAGAGCTCCCTCACGACGAACTACGGGATGACCGAGATCATCGAGAGCGGTGGCCTCGCGGCAGGCACGGCCTCGATTGCGATCACCGAGGAGAAGCTGGACGCCAAGTACGCCGCCAGATTGGAGCAACCTGTAGGAACCTGGGTGCGGAAGATCGAGCGAGTGCGCACAGCGGCCGGAAGGCCGGTCGCGTTGACTGTCGACTACGTCCCCGTTCTCAGCTGCCGCAGCAGCTGCGAGGAACTGGCTGAGGGCGGCAGCCTCTACGATCTCCTCGAGAGCTGGGGAATAGTGGTGAGGAACGGCTATGCCCGGCTCATCCCGACCAAGGCCGGTCACCACGTGGGTAAAGCCCTCGGAATCAGTGCGGAGAGCATCGTCCTGCTCATCGAGCAGGTCGACTGTGATGAGGACGGGCGCGTCGTCATGTTCTCCGAGGAATACCACGTCCGCACCGCGTTTCGCTTCCTGGTGCGCCGTGTCCGTGGAACTCCGGAGAGGGTTTCGTCGTCCCGTGACGGGAGATCGGTTCGAACGGACGACCAGTACCTGGGCAATTGGTAGGTGCCAGCCAAGAGGGCGGCGCCTGCCTGCAATGTGGTTCACGCAACGAGGAGTCGGTCGGCGATATGAGTTCTTCGTTCGATATGGCGTCTGTTCCGGGGGCGAACGCCCGGAGGCGCAGCTTGCCGGAGCTTCGGTGATGCCTGCCGAGGGTATGGAACCCGTCCCTGCGCCCACTCCCTTCGGGCCGCCCACCGGGCCCGGCCAGGGACAGACGAGCTTGGGAACGGCGATCGCCGTCGACGGGGTCTGGAAGAGCTACGGGCACGTCCAGGCGCTACGAGGAGCATCCCTCGCGGTCGCACCGGGTGAGATCGTGGCACTGGTCGGTGACAACGGCGCGGGAAAGTCGACTCTTCTCAAAGTCATGTGTGGAGCGGTGACCCAGGATGCTGGCCGGGTCAGCGTGGGAGACGAGGTCTTCCAGGAGGGAACTGTGGTCGACGCTCAGCTGCACGGCATCGGCGTCGTATACCAGGACCTTGCCCTGGCTCCAGATCTGTCAGTGCTCGAGAACATCTATCTCGGACACGAGGTTCTGTTGAGCGACTGGCGGCGATTGCTTGGAATCCTCAATCGCAAAGCAATGGCCGTAGAAGCCGATGAGGCCCTTCGCGACCTCGGTATCGAGCTGCCGACGGTCGAACTTCCCGTAAGCCTGCTCTCGGGAGGGCAAAGGCAGGCCGTTGCGATCGCACGAGCTGTGAAATGGGGGCGTCAGGTGCTTCTTCTCGACGAGCCGACCGCCGCTCTGGGAACACGCCAGACAGGCATCGTACGCGATCTTGTCAAGGAGGTAGCCAATCAGGGGATCGCCGTGCTGATGATCTCTCACGACATTCCTGCTGTCGTCGAAGTGGCGAATCGTGTCGTTGTGATGCGCCAAGGAGCCGTAGTCAAGGAGTTCGCCGCCAAGGGTGTGACGATCGCCCAGATCGTCGGGGCGATGCTCGGTGAGACGACTGTTCAAGGCGAAGGTGAGGCAGACCATGGCTAGCCCTTCGGCCGTCACTCATCCTCAGCTAGACAAGCCCCTGCACTACTCGCGCTGGCGGCGAGGAGCTACACCCGTCTTTGTCATTCTCGGCGTCGATGTCTTTGCGGTGCTCCTATTTGGGATACTCTCGCCCGCCCACGCCTTCTTGTCCGTGCAAAGCTTCAAAGATCTCGCGCTCGACGGGAGTCAAACGGTACTTCTGGGTGTGGGTGTCGCCTTCCTCCTCGGTGCTGGCGAGCTCGACATTTCACTCGGAGCGAACATCATCCTCTCGTCTGTCGTCGGCGGCAAGGTGATGGTCGCGATGGCTGGGGCTGGTTCCGGCGCCGCGATAGCACTCGGCGGGATCGTCTGCGTTCTGACGGGCGCAACCGCGGGGCTCTTCATCTCCATAGTCGTCACACGACTCCGGGTGAACTCCTTCATCGCGACGCTGGCAACTCTGGGCATCATGACCGGTCTCGCGGACGTGTTGACCGGTGGTTACGACATCTCCGGCATCCCCCTTGCCTTGCAGAAGAACTTCGGGATAGCAAGCCTATTTGGCGTGATACCCGATCCTTTCGCCGTCGTGCTCGCAGTGGTGATCGTCGCCGGGGCGTTGCTGAGGAGGACACGTTTTGGACTTCGAACCCTCGCACTCGGCTCCTCCCGAGAGGCGGCGGTTCGCGCCGGGGTTCCCGTGCGAAAGAACCTCACCCGCCTTTTCATGTTGGCTGGTTCGTGCGCCGGGTTTGCCGGCCTGATCGACCTCAGCCGGTACACGACGACGAACCTCAGCGGTCACACAACCGACGCCCTGGCGGCAATAGCTGGCGCGGTGATCGGCGGGACGAGCCTATTCGGCGGAAAGATCTCCGTCTGGGGCGCTGCACTCGGAGCGATGCTCGCCGTGATCCTTCAGGATGGTCTCGTCGTCGTCGGGTTGCCATCGTTCTACCAGCTGATCGCGGTGGGGGTTGTCCTCATAGCCGCCGTGTCGGTGCGGGGCTTCACCGATGCCGAGGGAAGGTCAACTCTCAGGGTTGTAAGCCGTTTGCAAGAAGGTCTAAAAGCGCGTAAGGACAGTAAGGAGGTGGTTGGGGCAAGAGGGTGATATATGGGCGTCGCGAGGGTGATGAACGCGACTCCACGTGACGCAGTTCATGTCGACACAGGAGGGTCTGTTAATGCAAAGAAGAACTTTGAGAATGCCTGGGGTCCTAGTCGTAGCAGCCGTGGCGTCTGTCGTCGCCATGGTCGCCTGGAGCGTTCCGGCGTCGAGCACGAGCGCCCCACTGCGCGTGCACTCCGCGAAAGCCACAATGAAGTCCGCGACCAGCGCGATCACGATCGCCGCGGCCGTAGCGGACTCGGCTGATCCGTTCTATCTAACGATGGAATGCGGCGCGAAGGCCGCCTCCAAGGTGTACAACGTCGATCTAACTTGGCAGGGAAGCCCGTCCATAGACGTCGCGCCCGAGGTCGCCACGCTGGAGGCCGTCGAACTGCGCAAGCCGAACGGGATCATCCTCGCACCATTCTCCCCGACTGTCTTCATTGCTCCGGTGAAGGCTCTCATGGCCAAGGGTATCCCGGTAGTGACTGTCGACGGGTCTCTCGCCCAGAAGGTAGAGCTCGAGAACGTTCGAACGAACAACACGGCCGCTGGAGCACTCGCAGCGGACTACCTGGCAAAGAGGCTTAAGGGTACAGGGATCGTTGGCGTCGTGGACTCGACGCCGAGCATCCCGGTGGACGTCGATCGCGTGAACGGCTTTCGCGACGAAATGAAGGCCAAGTACCCGCACATCAGGGTGCTCGGTACGCAGTACGCGGAGTCAGACGCCGGAAAGGCGGCGACAATCACCTCCGCGCTCCTGGAGGCGCATCCGAACCTGAGTGGGCTTTACGTGAGCGACGCGGGTGATGCCCAAGGCGCTGCCGCGGCTGTGGTCGCAGCTGGCGACCTGGGCAAGGTGCCCGTCGTCGGCTACGACGCAACGCCTGTAGAGGTCACCGACCTGGAGGACGGCGTGTTCACCGCCCTCATCGCCCAAGAGCCCTACCAAGAGGGCTACCGGGCTGTCACGGTGCTCGCACGGTACATACGTCACCAGCTCACGGCTGCGCAGATCCCCTACCTCTACGGAACCGGGGCCGTGGTGGTGACTAAGGCGAACGTGAATACTCCCGGAATGAAGAAGGTCCTCTACACGACGACCTGCGGTTAGACCGGAAACAGATACGGGAGCCGGGTGCTTGTACCCGGCTCCCGTGCTGTCGGTGCCAAAGCTGCAGCCACCCGGATGGTGGCGCCGAGAGGTTGAGCGTTGCTGCGACTTCGGGTGGTTCTCCCAAGGCCACGCATCGGTAGAAACACCCGAAAGCGCCTTATTTGCTGTCCACAACGTGCCGTAGTGAGAGAGATCACGCTGTGGCCCTTGTATCTCGTCGTTTAATCTGTGAGATGAACATAGTCAGCTGGCCGACGTCTGTGTGGCCAGCTCCAGGCCGGTGTCACGGTTGACAGCCACCAGCTCGAGCGGAGAGAGGTCGTGGTACATGCGCAAGATAATGAACGACCCGAAGAACTTCGTCGATGACTTCCTCGACGGCTTGCTGAAGGCGTACCCAAGGGAGTTCTGCGCCGTCCCTGGCTTTCCGAGAGCCCTCAGGCGGGTCGAGCCGTCCGGAGCCGATCCGAAGGTTGCCATAGTCACCGGTGGGGGCTCAGGACATCTGCCTCTGTTCCTGGGCTACGTCGGTCAAGGCCTGTGCAGCGCGGTAGCGGTTGGGAACACGTTCTCCTCTCCGTCGGCCGACGCGATTCTGGCCGCGACGAAGGCTTCTCAATCGGGCAAGGGCGTGCTCTTCCTGTACGGGAATTACAGCGGCGACGGCATCAACTTCGACGACGCTGCGGACATGGCCAGCGACTCCGGTATCGAGACGGAGACCGTGCGTGCGGCAGACGACGTTGCCTCCGCCCCGCCTGCTGCGAGCGGCAGCCGGAGGGGCGTCGCGGGCCTGACGTTGGCCTACAAGTGCGCGGGCGCTGCCGCGGCGGCCAACTACACGCTGTCGGACACCGCGAAGGTCGCGGCACGCTCACTGGCGAACACCCGGACCATGGGGGTTGGCCTCTCTCCCACGATCATCCCGGAGGCTGGCCGTCCGACATTCGAGCTAGCGGAGGGCGAGATGGAGCTCGGTATCGGGATCCACGGTGAACCCGGCATCCGTCGCGAGGAGATGGGCGACGCGGACGGGATCGCCGACGTGCTCCTCGACGGGATCCTTGCGGAGCTCGGGCTCACCGCGTCGAGTCGCGTAGCAGTCCTCGTCAACAGCCTCGGAGCGACTCCCGAGGAAGAGTTGTACATCGTCTACGGGCGTGTCGCGGACCGGCTCGCGGCGATGGGCGTCACTGTCCACCGCACCTTTGTCGGCAGGTATGCGACGAGTCTCGAGATGGCAGGTTGCTCGATCTCCGTCATGACGCTCGATGACGAGCTCACCTCCCTCCTCGATGCGCACTCGTACTCTCCCCTGTTGAGGCTTTTCTGATGGGCCAGTCCTCGCCCGACACCTCCCTCGAGCGGTTGCTGAAGTCCCTCATCGACCACGAGGAGGAATTTCGGGAGCTCGATGCCGCGGCAGGTGATGGCGACCTCGGCATTACCGTCCGTTCGGCTGCCACAGCCATTCTCGAATGGCTCCGTAAAGACGGGACGGTTGCGTCAACGAAGGAGTTGCTCGCCGGAATGGCGCAGGTCTGCGGGAGCACGAGCCCTTCGACGTTCGGCTCGCTCGCCTCCCATGGGCTCGCCGCAGCTGCGCGAGCGCTCGGTGACGAGCCGCGAGATGACCTCTCGTCACTGGTCGTTGCCCTCGAGGCCGGCATCGCGATGGTGCAGCGGCGAGGGCGGGCCGAGCCCGGGGAGAAGACCTTCCTCGACGCCCTCATCCCCGCCCTCCAAGCGGCACGAAGCGCGACATCGGTTGCGGAGGCCCTGCCGCTGATGCGGGTCGCGGCGATTGCCGGCACCGAGCAGATGGCGCCCGCGGCGCCCAAACACGGGCGGGCCGCCTGGGTGGGCGAAAGGGCCAGCGGCATCCCCGACGCCGGGAGCGTGGTCGTGATCCGTGCCCTCGAGGCCCTGGAGGGACCAGCCGCCCCGCCCTGGGACGTGGGCAAGGCCTCGCAGCCATGACCAGAGGCCTCGGCCGGCTCCGCCGGCAGCTCCGAGCGGGTACGAAGTCCACAGCCTGCTCTCCGGGCCTGACCGGTGTCGTGGCGCCCATCGGAGTGGCCTGTCCCGAAGGCCGACTTGGCAATGCCGTGCGGCGTCACTGTGCAATTGACCCGCTCAGCGATCCTCTGCCTGAGGGTTTCCTGCCGCACCATTCTCAGGGTCTTGCCCCATACGAGGAGGAACCCAGATGAACTTCGTCTTCATGTTGACGCACAACGACACCACCGTGCCTGACGCCGACAAGGTCTACGAGGAACTGCGTGGCACCGGGTTGCGCTATGTGGGCTTCAAGGACATCGGTGCCACTCCCGATGAGCTAGCAGTCGTTGCCGAAAAGGCTCACGGCGACGGTTTGGAGGTGTTCCTCGAGGTGGTGTCGACCTCGAAGGAGTCGGAGCTCGCGTCGCTGGAGGCCGCACGCCACATCGGCATCGACTGGGTGATGGGTGGCACGCACGCGACAGAGGGAGCGCGGGTGCTCGCAGGCAGCGGCGTCAAATATTGCCCCTTCCCAGGCCGCATCGAAGGCCACCCGAGCATCCTTCTGGGAAGCGTTGCGGAGATCGCGCGGGACGCAAGGGATCTCACGGCCATGGACGGCATCTTCGGCCTCGATCTGCTCGCATATCGGCATCCGGACGAGGATCCCATTGAGCTGACGCGCGCGGTTGTCGGCGCCTCGTCTGGTCCGGTGATCGTGGCCGGCTCGATCGCCACTGCAGAGCAGATCCGCCAGGTTGCTGCTGCAGGCGCTTGGGGATTCACCATCGGCGGCGCCATCTTCGAAGGACGCCTGCCGGGAGCTCCGGATCTGGCCGCGCAGATCGACGCGGTCTTGAAAATGGAGGGCGCAGAGGCATAGGTCGACGGCGGCATGCTCGCCGAGAAGGGCATCCCAGCCGACGTTGCCGAGGCGGCTCCGGCAAGATCACTCTCTCCTGCCTGCTTCAACTGTTCAGAAACGCCGACTCCTGGCCCACGATCAGCTCCACCAGGCGCTGTTGTGTCGTCTCCTCCCTGCCAAGCACGCCTACGACCCGGCCGTGTCTCATGACGACCACCTGATCTGCCAAGTCGATCACGTGCGGAAGAATATGGCTGATAATGAGAACCGCCAGGCCACGGTCCCGTGCGTGGTTGACCAGGCGCAAAACTGCTGCGGACTCCGCGACGCCCAGAGCAGCGGTGGGCTCGTCCATGATCAACACCTTCGAGGCAAAAGCAAGAGCGCGACCGATCGCAACAGACTGGCGCTGGCCGCCGGAAAGACTGCCCACGGGTTGCCGCAAAGATGAGATCTTGATATCGAGGTCGGCCAGGAGCACTCGCGCCTGCTCCAGCATCGCCCGCCGATTCACCATGCGAAGGAAACGACCTGCTCCGCGCCTATAGATCTCCCTACCGATATAGAGGTTCGTCACGACATCGAGGTTGGGAAGTACGGCGAGATCCTGGTAGACGGTCTCTATCCCGAGGTGGCGAGCCGAAATTGGATCAGATATCCGCACCGGCACGTCGCCCATAACTATCTCCCCGGAATCGGGCACCAATGCTCCGGCGATCATCTTGACAACCGTGCTCTTGCCAGCACCGTTATCGCCCACCAGGGCAGTGACCTGACCGCTCCTCAGCGCGAACGATACGGATTCCACGGCCTTCAACGTGCCATAGGACTTCGACAAGTCCCGCACTTCCAGCACTGGTGGCACAGAACCTTGCACGTCTGCTGTTTGCATAACCGACCCCTATGTGAGGGAGAAAGGCCTTCTCGCGGCGATGTCGTCCACTTGACTGCTTTCCGGCCGTGAGCACCGGAGCTCATTCCTGGGCATGGGCATTCCTGCTAGCTCCGAGGTCCCTGCGGTTCGGCCCAGCCCGCCTTCATTCCGTAACCCAACTCCGCCCCCCCACTCACTACGATGCCAACCCCTGTCACGAACGCAGCGCCTTCACCGGAGAGGAACAGACACACGCGTCCAACCTCTTCTGCCTGGCCGACTCTTCCTAGCCACTGCCACTGATCGATCTCACGCTCCGCTGCCGCTGGATCAGCCTGCCTGCTGACGTACGCCAGGTGACTCGGCGTCTCGATCACGCCCGGCAGCACCGCATTGACGCGGACTCCGTATCGCGCTTCGTCAATCGCCAGCGCCCTGGTGAGCCCGTCAATGGCGCCTTTCGTCGCCGTGTAGGCGCAAGCACCCTCCTGCCCAATGGTCCCCACCAAGCTCCCGATGTTGATGATGCTGCCCCGCGCGGCCCTCAGCGCCGGCAAGGCCAGCTTGCAGAGCTCGAAGTAGCTCGTGACGTTGAGCCGCATCAGCGCCTCGAACTCAGAGACCGAGACCTGGTCAATGGGGCGGTGGGGCGGATGCCATCCTGCATTGTTCACCAGGCAGTCCAGACGCCCCTCGCGTGCAAGCGTCATTTCAATCAGCCGTTCGTTGTCCTCGCTATTGGAAACGTCGCACTGAACGAACTGGCAGCGCCCCGGGCCGGAGCGATCCATCTCCCTGGCAGCCGCCTCCCCGGCGACCTGATCGCGGCCACAGACGACCACGGCCGCCCCGGCGGCCACAAACACTCGCGCGATCCCGGCCCCTATGCCCCGCGAGCCTCCCGTGACCAGAGTCACGGACTGCCTCTCATCAGTCATGGCATCTGCCTGGTCGACCAGAAGCACCCCCCCTGCAAGTGGTACTCACGTCTCGACCATGCGGAAGCTGGTACCCCACTCTTCCAACCTCGCGTCATAGACCGGATTGGCACCTGGCACCGGCTGCGCAGGCATCACCGTGATGACCTCGAGGTCTGCACCCTCATCGCACCTCAAAGCGTGCGCCGTGTCACAGGGGATGAAAACAACCGTCCCGGACCTCACCGGGTGCGCCGTCGCCGGAGATCCCAAGTCCACCCACCCGGTCCCGCTCACGACGTAGTACAGCTCGTCGAATGGCGGGGGATGGCTTCCCGGGTCCGTGTGCTTGCCCGCCTTGAGCGTGAAGTGGTTGACCGTAAGTCTTTCGGATCCCACGCTCGTCTGATCCACCAGCATCCGCGACACGAAGGTATCCTCCGCGCCCTTCGGTGAGAATCCCTCCACTTCCTCTTGATTGAACACTTGCCTAAGTTCCACGTCTCTCTCCTCGTCTCTCACATTGCCGTCTACGGTGACTCGAGACATGCATGCACCCTGACACCTTCAGTTCGCGACCTATTGCACCCTTCCCCCCTTGGGGCCGGCCCGATCTTCGCCCCAGAAGACTTGCAGCGCTGTGTCGCCGAACACCCGCTGGCGGCTCGCCGAGCCAAGAAAGTCCAGACCCTCAGCGACGACGTCATGCAGCTGCTGATAGGTCGCACTCGGGAGGGTCGCCGGTATGTCGCTGCCCCACATGATCCGGTCCGAGCCGATTGCCTCTACCGCCCACCGCAAGCAGTCCGCCAGCCCGTGATAGGAACGCTCCCGGGCGAAATAGACGGGCAGCGACGCCGTATCGAACCAGACGTTCTGGAGCAGACCTAGCGAGACCTGCTCAAGCCACGTGCTGCGCGCCGCCCGGTCTCTAACAACAGTGGGATTCGGTTGAGCGAGGTGCGCGATCACTATCCTCAAATGGGGATGGCTTACCGCGATGGCCCTAACCGCTTCGGTCTGATAGCCGCGCCCCCCGATGTGCCCCAGATCGATCACGAGCACCAGCTGGCGGGCCTCGAGCTCCTCCCAGAGCCATGCGATATCGGCTGCGCCCAGGTGCGCGTCCCTGTGCAGCCCCGAAAGGCCGGTACGCTCCGAGAACTCAAGCTTGAACGCCCGTGCGGTCACGGCAATTTCGCACGCCTTCTCGAATCCCTGTCTACCGTCCTTCCAGGGATCGATCGCGATCGCCGCCGCGAACCGATCACGGAAGCCCGTGGCGGCGGCATTCACGTAGGCGTTGCAGTACCCGTAAAACGGACCTTGCAGCAGCACCGCCCGGTCGACGCCGACGAGGTCCATCGCCGCTATCAGCATTGACGGGCTGTGCACGACGTGAGCGTTCAGGGGCGGCAACACCTGCACCGACCCTTCCCCCACCGCGGCCCGACCGTACTGCAGCCCAATCACCGGACCATCGCCTATCCGTCCGCGGATCCGAGGAAATACGTGGGCGTGAGCATCGATCGTCGTCACGCTATGGCCTCCTCCCCATCAGCAACAACCCTCTCACCGATACACGACCTTCCTCACTGCGGCAGTGGTCGACCTGCTGAGCAGAAACTCCAGAGAGATGCGCCTTCGAACCACGTCCAGGGTGATAGCAAAAAGGATCACGGCTCCGTCCACGAAGGTGTTCCAGAACGCAGACACATTCAGGAACACGAGCGCATCTGTGACCTCGGCAAGGAACACCGCACCAAGCACGGTTCCGACAACTGACACGCGCCCGCCGGAAAGCGCCGTCCCACCGATGATCGGTGCCGCGAAGGACGGCAGTAGCCAGTCTGTTCCCAACGTCGGCTCTGCCGCGCCGAATTGAGCGGTGTAAAAGATCGCGGCGATTCCCGCCAGGCAACCCGACACCATGAACGTGACCACGAGAACGCGCCGGATCCGAATCCCACACAATCTCGCAGCGTTCGGGTTGCCGCCGAGAGCGAGGCTTTGGGTTCCGATGCTCGTCTTCGCGTACACAAACCACAAGCCGGTCGCGACGATCAGCATCACGAAGAACATCCACGGCACGCCATCGATCGCGTTGTCAGAAAGAGCGTCGAAATGCCTGGGCAGGTTGTAGTACGGGATCGCGCCGGTCAGGCCCAACGTGACTCCCGCATAGAACGTGCCAGATGCAAGCGTCACGAGAAAGGCCGTCGCGCCACTGAACTCCAGCCTTCCGATGAGCCAGCCGTTTATGAATCCGCAAGCTGCACCGATCGCCACGGCCAGAGCGACCGCGGCGACAACGGGGAAGCCAGAGACCACCAGCCCCCAACCTGCCATCACCCCGACCAGTCCTCCGATGCCCCCGACTGACAAGTCCATCGCCCCGCTTCCGAGCACGACCATTTGCCCCAGGGCTATCATCGCCGAAGTGCTGACCTCGTAGCTCAAGACGCTGAAGTTCTCGCGCGAGAGGAAACCTCTGTGAACAATTCCGATGCCGGCACCGAGGATAAGGATCAATACGAGGATTCCAAGGACTTGAGCACCCGTGCCAACGCCACCGGCCTTCGCGCGCCGGCTCGCTAGGCGCGCCCGCACCTCTCGCATCGCCGTCATGCTCTGCCCGTCCTGATCGCACGGCGCCTTCGCGCCCTGTCGAACGCGTACGCGACGACCACCACGACTCCGTAGACCGCCGAGATCCAGTAGGGACTGACACCGACGACAACTAGGCCGTTCTGCAGCACCGTCAGGAAGGTGCCACCGATCACCGCACCCACGATGGAAATCTTGCCTCCACTGAGGACCGTGCCCCCCAACACGGGACCGGCGAAGGAGAGCAACATCCAGTCGCCGCCGATCGAAATCTGCGCAGAGTCGAGTTGTGCGGCCAGCAGAATTCCCGCTCCCGCACCCAGGAGCCCGCTTAGCGTGTGGGCTGTCACCGTCAAAGCCCTCACCTGAACCCCCGCGTTGTAGGCCGCCGCCCGGTCACCACCGGTCGCCAAGAGCCGCGGACCGAGCGAGGTCAACCGCAAAAGCGCCCAAGCGAGGGCTGCCACGCCCAGCGCTACCCACCATTGATCCGACACGCCCCCCAGGACAGCGGATCCTATGTTATCGAAACCCGCAGGAAGATTATCCAAAGACGCGGCACTGGTCATTCCGGTCGCTATCCCGAGATAGACGCTCGCAAGGGCGAGCGTGACCACGAACGGGTTCAGTGGCGTATAGGCAATCATTGCCCCCTGAATCGCACCAGCGATGACTCCCACGGCAAGGCCAGCCAGAATCGCAGCCGGGACCGACACGCCGACGTTCTGCATCAAAGCAGCAGAGACAACGCCGCCGCAGGCCCCCATAGCCCCAATGGCAAGGTTGAACTGCCCGATACTCAACACAAACATCTGACCCAGGGACACGATGACCGCAATCGCGCCGAATAGGGCCAACGTGTCCAGGTTGAACGTCGACAGGAAGCTGGGACTGACCAGGTCAAAGGACACAACGGAGACCGCGAGGGCGAGCGTCACGGCTGTGAAGTCGCCCTCCAGCAGGACTCTTCCTATCGGCCGGCGCTTCGTAACGCTAAGAGCCGCCTTCGACGTCACTTGCAGTTCTCCAGTGCCTGCGCGCTCGGTCACTCTCACGACGACTGCGTCCGCTCTGCATCGCGTATCACCTGCCGCAAGTGGTCCTGCATAGCCCGATAGGCGTCGGCCGGGCGTCGCTGCGCCACCAGGTCGAGGATCTTCCGATGGTTTCTCTCGGTATTCTCAGTGCCGCCGGAGGCGACGAAGTAACGAATCCTCTGGTTGCGAAGAAGATCTCCGATGGAGTCCAGGAGCGCACCCACGAGCGGATTTTGGCTGGCTTCTGCCAACAGCCGGTGGAACCGGAGGTCGGCATTTATGAACTCCTCCGGCTGGCTCCTTGCACGATGGGCTGCGTCGAGGGCCGATCTCATTTCGGAGATCTGTTCCTCTGTTGCCCTTTCCGCCGCCAGCGCACACACTCCCGGTTCCAGGAGTTGCCTAAGTTCCGCGAGGTAGCTATCCCCCGCTTCCCCCTGGACTCGGGCCAACCAGCTCAGTGTTCTCTGAAGTGGACGTCCGTCGGCGCGGCTCACATACGTCCCACTGCCTGGGCGGACGACAACGATCCCCTGCTCCACGAGAGATCCAATCGCCTCCCGGATCGCGGTGCGGCTTACCCCGAACTGTCGCGCCAAGTCCAGTTCAGAAGGCAGGCGATCCCCGACCTTGAGCTGGCCACCAATGACTAGCTCTTGAAGGCGCTCGACGACTATCTCGTAGAGCCGTATCGGCTCAATTTGCTCGTACACGGGACTCAGCCTAACTCCTGGTACGTTCGAAGACTGCTGGTGAGTTCGTGGTTACCGCCCAAGCGCGTGCTTGGTCCACCTTCATACCGTTTGGTCGTCTCGGGCCGGTGGGAACAGAGACACCGCTTGTCCCGCCAACCCGCGACGACCTCTTAGCTCTTACGGCTTAAGGCTTCTTGAAGTAGTTGAGCCAGCTGGCCTCCAGCGTAGACGTCAGCTGAGCCTGAAGGCTCTGCCAGTGGGCCACATTGGACTTGTCGACAAACGCGGTGCCGGAGTCAATGAAGAAGGGTGAGCTCTTCTTCCACGTGTACCCCTCGGAGAGCAGCTTGAGAGAGTAGATCGAGAGGTAGCACATCCCGTACGGATTCTGGATCACGGTTCCGGCGAGAAAACCGGTCTTTATGGCGTCAATCGTGTCCGTGGCGGTGTCGATACCGACACACTTTATGGTGTGATTGTTCGCCTTCTGAAGCTGCTCAGCCACCGCGGCTGCTGGGTTGTATGCGGTGCAGACGATCCCGTTTATCGCGATTCCATGTGCCGCGAACACGTCGGCCACAGCAGTCGTAGCAGAACTGGGGCTGTCGTCGTTCGTGATGGTCTCGAGGAGCTTCACCCGGCCGTGAGTTGCCGCGACCGCCTTGTTGACGCCCTTGATTCGAGGAGCAGTATTGGAGTCGGACACGTCACCGGTGAAGTGAACGATATTTCCCTGACCGCCGATGATCTTGATGGTCTGGACTGCTGCAAAGTAGGCGGCATTCTCGACGTCCGTCGCCAGAGCAAAAACCGCTTCGGAGGGCTGCGCCGGCGGAGCACCAAAGCAGACAACCTTTATGCCATCCGCTACGAGGCGCTTGATCGTTGCGTCACCAGCGACTGGGTCGGCTGGCTGTATAGCCATTAAGTTGTAGCCCTTCGCCGCGAGGCCGTCTACGACGATGTTCTCGGCGTCCTGTGTGAAGGCGCTTGGAAACTCGTAAGCAATAGGGCCAGTGCCAAACTTTGCCTCTGCCGCCTTTATTGCTCCAGGAAATGGAAGGTAAAATGGGTTGACGACCGGAGGTATGACCGCGTACTTCCACGAACCTGAGGCGGCCAGGTGGGTGGTGCTCGTGCGGCTTTCCGTAAGTCGTCGGGACATCCCTTTCGTAGCGAACAAACCGGCTCCAACCGCAATTCCGGCGCCAAGTACCTCCCGGCGGCCGTACCTGCGGTCCTCGAAACCTTCTCCCTGCGTGTTCATCTCGCTCTCCCTTCCCCCAACTTGGGCCCACGGCCCAGCTTGCCGCTGCGCCGCGCCGGCTGTGCGCCGGCGGTCAGCTGGTAGAATGGTATGACCGGTTGGCTTTCCTGTCAACGAAGTTTCCTTGCTGAAGCCAGGATTGGGGAGCGGGCGCGCCGGACGGCTGGTCTTCTTCAGGTTTTCGCGCAGCCGAAATCGTGCGTTCACATGCGATGCGTACGGTGGCGCCATGTTTCGCTACGTGGTCATCCGGCTCTGGCTCGCAGACCGCCCCGGATCGCTAGGCCAAATCGCCACCAGGATCGGGGAAGTCGGCGGTGACCTCGTCGGCATCGACATCCTCGAGCGGAACGGGGCGCGCGCGGTGGACGAGCTCACGGTCGAGTTCCCTGACGGCTTCGACCCTGAGGACCTCGCCAAGGCCCTCTCGCAGCTCCCCGGCGTCGAGGTGGAGGACCTGCGCCATCGCGTCTCCCAAGTACCCTATGCCGGTCGTGATCCGCTCGACACCGCCGTGCTTCTCGCCGAGTCTGTCGGCCCGACAGAGCTCTCGAACGCTCTCGCCCATGGCATCTGCACGACCTTTGCCTGCGACTGGAGCGCGGTGCTCGACATGGGGGGTACCGATGTCACGGCGCTGGTGACCGCTGGTGACCCGCCGAGTACCATATGGCTGAGCGCTTTCGTGGCCGGCGCGCAGACGGGCCTGTCGCTTGCCCCCGGCGACGGTGCTGGGCCGGTCGGGCCTCGGGACGTCGCCTGGGCGCCGCTCTACTCATCTGGTCTGGTGGCCGTGGCGGGACGTGATGGCCCTCCGTTTCGCAGCCGTGAACGCCAGCAGCTCCAGCAGCTGTGTCGGGTCGCC
>JBKQMT010000173.1:0-37899 GCA_052146595.1 Acidimicrobiales bacterium | reverse complement strand
TCGAGCCCGCTGGGCGGTCGCCGATCGCTACGCCGGCGTCGAGCACGCCCAGATGGTCGTCGTCAATGTCCGCCACGACAGCGATCGCGCTGCGGCCGAACAGATGGCCGCCGAGGTGAACCGCATCCGCAAGGACGAGGAGCTCTTCGCCGACATCCTCGGTCGTCGCGGTACCCGGACACCGGTGACAGTGGTGGTGGCGAACGTGACCGACCCTGACGATCGCGGGACGCGCAAGGTTCTCGCCCGCGTTCGGCGCACGTTCCGGTCGGTGTTCTCCTGACGGTCGGCAAACCGCTGCGGATCACCGCAGCAGCCGGGTCTCACCGCCGCTGTTTCCATTCGTTGACGTGTCGTTGCTGGCTAGTGGGGCTGCGCGTCGGTTCTACGGCCGATCTAGCCGTAGTAACGCGTGTTACTACGGGGCGGATTCGGCAGCACTTCACGGACGACGAGACGGTCGGAGTCCACGTCGACGGACGGAGCAACACGTGATGTACGGATTCCAACACCTTGCCAAGGTGAGGGTCGCGGGCTCGAATCCCGTCGCCGGCTCCAAGAATGCGGCGTTTCGAGGCATGGCATGCCCCGCCGCCCCTATTTCGGGTAAACACGAACATCAGTGAATGGGAGACGCTGGTCGCGCACATCGTGTCCGTATCGTTCTCGACGGCAGCCCGAGCACACGATTGACCTCGTCAGTCCTGGATCGCTCCTCAGCGAATCTGCCGAATGGATTCGCTCGTCCCCCAGCTGTTATCCGCTGTCCAAACGATGGCGTCGAAACGGTGTCCGAGCGCAAGACACAATCGATCTGCAAGCGACATGCCGCTGCCCCGAGTCCACGTGATTGCGGCCTGTTCGGCATCCTCGACCGTGACAGGCTCAAGCTGCAGGTCGTAGCTCGCCAACAAGGCGCGCGCTAATGGCCAGTCGCGGCCGTGGGCGCGTACCTTCTGGGCAACCTCGGACCAATTCGCTGTGCTGCAGGCACCACCATCTTGGAGGCCCTTCTCGACTGCGGCGGAGCCCGCTTCTCCCTGAAGGAAAGCGATCAGGGCAGAGGCGTCGAAGACGTTCACGCAGCGTCTTCATTGTCAGCTTGGCGCCGCCGGTCGGCAAGCAATTCGCTGAGAAGGTCAATCCCGGCGAGATCGGCTCGGACGAGCGACTTGAGTTGCTCTCGACTGACGAGCACCACCCCACCTGGGGTATCGATGAGTACAACAGGCGTGCCCTCTGTGAGTCCCGTTTTTGCTCGGAGTTCAGCGGGTATCACTAAGCGACCTCGATCGCCCATCGTTACGGGGTAAGTCCCATTCATAGATACATAGTACCACTAGGGCTCGATACGTGGGACAAACTACTGGGATTGGCGAGATCACCCGGACCGGGCGCGTCCTCCCCGGTTCGATCTCAGGGCGCCGCACACGCCGCGGGCGGGCGAACTGCGCCTGCCATGGCGACCTGCCCGGGCTGCACGAGCCTTACCGGCACTGGACGCGAAAGGTCACGCGAAAACCGTCGAGAGGTACTTGAGCGAGGATGAGGCGGGTGACTACGGAAGCTGGATCGACAACGGCAGACGGCTACGAGAGCTCGAGTCCCTGGGCGCGGCCACCCTCGAAGCCGACGAACGGACCTCCCGCCGTTCCTGAGGTCAATGCCTGTGAGCGAAGTGTGGTGCCTTCCATTCGCTTCTGATCCGGTCACGGACCGACTGTTGGCAGTCGCACTTCGAAGCAGGACCCTTCCTCGAGAGAGGAGGTGACTCCCACCTCGCCACCGTGCACCTCGACGATTCGGCGGACGATCGCGAGGCCGAGGCCCGACCCTGGCACCTTTCGCTCCATAGAGCCGCGATAGAAGCGGTCGAAAATATACGGCAGATCCTCTGCAGCGATCCCACGTCCCTTGTCGGTCACGGACAGAACGGCTGTCGAGCCCGCGCACAGCTTGACCTCGATAACGGCACCTTGCGGGCTCCACTTCGTGGCGTTGCCGACAAGGTTCGCCACGACCCGAGCGAGGTCGTTACGCAGCCCGCGGACAAACACGGGAGCGAGACTCTCCTCGATGTTGACGTGCAGGTCCCGCCGCATGTCCCCAAGTACCTCTGTTACGACTTCGTGGAGGGCGACGACTTCGGTTTGCTGGGATAGTTCGGCCGTTCCCTCCTGCCGGGCGAGCTCGATCAGATCGCCGACGAGGCGACCCAACCCATCGAGCTGCTCGATCACATCCTTGACGAGTTGCGTCCTCGCCTCGGAGTCGATCTCGACGCCGCCCGCCAAGATCTCGACGTTTGTCCGGAGACTCGTCAACGGGGTTCGCAGCTCATGAGAGGCATCGGCGATGAGCTGGCGTTGGGCGAGCTGGGAGCTTTGAAGCGCGGCAAGGAGCGTGTTGAGGCTCACCGCGAGTCTGCTCAGCTCGTCCCGTCCCTCGACTGGAATCCGCGTTCCAAACTCCCGCGTCGTGGCTAGATGTTCTGCTGCGTTGGTCAGCCGCCCTACCGGTCGCAGTACGAGCCCTGCGACGGCGGCCCCGAGAAGCAACGCCAGAACCACGCCGGCGGTTGCCGCTGCCGCGAGCACGGCTGCTAGCCGCTTGAGCTCGGAGTTGAGCACACCGTAGGGCTGGACAAGCTCCAGCGCGAGCCCCTTCCCGAAGCCGGTCACCAACTCGCGCACGGGAATCGAACCGATCCTGGTGCTTATGAAGTAGCGGCCAGCCTTGCCCGCAGCGACCGCGCGCACCCTCGCACTAACGGGAAGCTGCGGTGAGCTGTGGGAGGGAGCGACGACTACTCCATTGGCCTCCACGACCTGTTCGGCGGGCTTGCCAGCGAGCAACGATGCCGGGCGAAACAGGTCCTCAAGCGCGAAAGCGAGGCCCCCCTGCGTGCGCGCATTGTCCAGAGTCCCGGCCTGGCTCACGAGGGAGCTGTCAACCGTGGTGAGCAGGTCGTGCCGGAATACGACATATGCACTGGCGGAGACCAAGATGACCGCGACCGAGACGGCGAGTGCGGTAATGAGAGCGATCCGGGAACGCACCTGGAGTCTCGCAGGACCGCCACCCCCGCCGAGCCAGCCGCCGCGAGTCCCAAGACTGCCACCGTTGGGCGAACTCATTCCCGAAGGACGTAGCCGACGCCTCGGACTGTTTGGATGAGTCGATTCTCGCCATCTGCCTCTGTCTTCCGGCGCAGGTAGCCGATGTAGACGTCGAGCGAGTTCGAGGCCGGGCCGAAATCGTAGTCCCAGACGTTCGCCGAGATCATCTGGCGCGTGAGAACTCGACCCGGATGTCGCAGAAAAAGCTCGAGGAGAAGAAACTCCGTACGAGTGAGCTCGATGCCTCGGTCCGCCCGCCGGACCTCCCTCGAACCAAGGTCGAGGGAGAGGTCGCCATAACGCAGAACCTCGTTCGACTCCGTCGGGCCAGCACGTCGCAGTAGTGCGCGGAGCCTCGCCAGAAGCTCCTCGAGCGCGAATGGTTTGACGAGGTAGTCATCTGCCCCGGCGTCGAGTCCGGCGACGCGGTCGTCGACGCCATCGCGCGCTGTGAGCATGAGGACAGGTGTCCTGTCTCCAGCTTCACGCAATCGGCGGCAGACCTCAAGGCCGTCGACTCCCGGCATGGACACGTCGAGTACGACGGCATCGGGAGCGTGAAGGGCCAGAGAACGAAGGGCGCCCGTGCCATCCGAGGCCGTCTCCACGTCATAGCCAGAAATCGCGAGTGCCCGCCCGACGGCTCGAAGTACTTGCTCCTCGTCGTCGACGACGAGCACCCGCGACCTCTGTTGCCTCATCTGATCCGCTCCGATGACACCATCTTGGCGTCTTTCCTGTGCAGATAGGTGGCAAAGTGGCTGGCTAGCCTCAGGAACCCGTGTAGCCGCCTGACGCCAGGCCGATGACGGCAGCGTTGTAGTTGGCACGAGCAAGCGCGATGTCTGCAGCCAACAGCTGGTGGTTCGCGTTTACGAAGACTTGAGTGTCGCCGGGGAAGTCCTGCGGCAACTGCGCGATAACCATCGTTGAGACGTGCGCGGAGTCCGCCGCGGCCAGGTTGACCTCGGATACGTACGCGCTGTCATGCTTTAGGGCATTGGCATATCCGGGCTGACCCGCCAGCGTGTTGATTTCCGCCAGCAACGTCGCCTCACCTGCCTGCATGTTCGCCGCCTGGGCTGCCACGGTGTCTGCTTCGATTACCTGGAATACCTGCGGCGTGAGCACGGCGAACACACGGTTGCCCTGAATCATGGCCTTCTGCGCCGCCCTCAGCTCCGCCATGGTCGTGTCGTTCGGAACCTGAGCTAGGAGAGCGTTGATGTTCGCGGTCGCCGTCGTGAGCCGAGCGGCCAGCGTGCTCGCGTCGCTCGTCGTCAGCGAGGTCGCCTTCGTGACGTCGGTCGAAAGTACCTGAAGCTGGTTCACGCGGTACGTAAGCTGCTGCTCCAGCTGCTGCTGGAACTGCGTGATCTTCGGGGGCAGTGCGGATGTCGATGCTCCGGCCGACGCGGCGCACAAGAAGCTGCAGGAAGCGATCACGGCCCCGACGACGGCAAGCCGGATTGGGTGACTGATGATTCTCATCGGTTCTCCTTTGTGGCTCAGACACTTGACGACCGCGATGGCCGTCACTCGGCATGTAACCAGAACGACATGAGAATCACGTGAGACTGACCAAAAAGTTCACCAACATCTCGGTTAAGGGTCCGACAATCCGATTCAGGTAGTGCCGGGCAAAATGAACGCGTCCCAAGGAAGCTCCGAATGACCGGCGGCGAACGCCGCACAAGACAGTTCCCAACCCACCGGGAAGGCTTATTGGCAGACTGGGGGAAAACAGGAAAGAGGTGGTGCCGGTATGACCGAGGATCAAGACCAGGCGAAGTGGAACGTCGCCGAATGGCACGGCAGGATGCTCGTTGATCGAAACGGCGAGAAGATCGGCAAGCTCCAGGATGTCTACGTCGATGTCGAGACAGACGAGCCGCAGTTCGCCACAGTGAAGGAAGGCTTCATCAACCGTCACTTGACCTTCGTGCCGCTTGGCGGGCTTCAGATCGGCCCCGATGACCTGCAGGTCACCGTGACCAAGGACCAGGTCCGGTCTGCGCCCGACATCGAGTTGCATGGCGAGGAGCTGACTCAGGCCGATGAGTCTGCTCTCTATCACCACTTCGAGATGAACTACACGCCGATCGAGACCGAGAGCGGACGCCGACTCGCTCGTCGCTGACGAAGTTGATCTCCCTGCGAGCACGTGAGGATCCCGGTCGTCGGCCCGCCGGAGGACTGGCTGGGAGATGTCACTCGAAGAGCCCGTAACCGCTTGGCCCCCCGTTTCGGCCATGCTGATTCCGTAGGGATCCATGGCGGCGACGCGCCCGGCGACGCGGTCGCTTCGCCGGACCTCGGGCGGATACGGCGGCGGGACTCTCCAGCTGTCAGGTGTCCGCGGATCCCGAGTCACTCCGGTACGATCGTGACCATTGCTCATTAGTCCTCACCAGGCACGATCACCAACAAGAGGGCCAGGTATGCCTAACTACAAGCTTCCGACAATCTCCGAGAGGCCCGCCCTAGAGCCGAAGACAGTTTGGCTCGTTGCCAGCGGCGACCTGCGCCAGTCGCCGAACACAGCCGGTTGGCCGACGCAGGAGAAGCTGGAACGGTCCCTCACCTCTGCTCTGGCCGAACTCGGGTGGTCCACGCACCGGGCCCATGGGTACGACCCGGTCAAGGGCCATGGGTTCATCGATAGCCAGCGTATGGGAATGTCCGTTTTCGCCCGCATACCCGTAGATGCACCCTTGGTGGTGGCGGAGACGGTCTGGCAGTACAGCCACCATGTCCTGGCCGGTCTCCACTCCCATCGAGGGCCGGTCCTCACCGTCGCCAATTTCGACGGCACGTGGCCCGGCTTGGTGGGGTTGCTCAACCTGAACGCGTCCATGACCAAAATGGGGAGGGAATACTCGACGATCTGGAGCGCGGACTTCACCGACGAGTGGTTCCGTGATGGGATAAAGCAGTGGACGGAGACAGGCAAGATCGTTCACGACACGTCCCACGTGCGCCCGCTGCCTCCCCTGCCTGCTTCGAGCCCCGAAGTCCAGCTTGGCCTCGCCATCGCCAACAAGCTCCGCACCGACAAGGCCATCTTGGGCGTGTTCGACGAGGGGTGCATGGGAATGTACAACGCCATAATCGACGACAACCTTCTCAACGACATCGGGATCTACAAGGAGAGGCTTTCCCAGAGCGCCCTGTACGCCGAGATGGCGACGGTCGCCGAAGAGGAAACGGCGGCCGTCAGGCGTTGGTTGAGCGATCGCGGCATGACTTTTTGCACCGGGAAGGACGAGGCTACTGAGCTGACCGACGAGCAATTACGCCAGCAGTTCGCCATGTATATCGCCGCCCTTAGGATAAGTGACGACTTTGGGCTCGATTGTGTCGGCATCCAGTACCAACAGGGATTGAAAGACCTCGTAGCCGCGTCGGACATCGCCGAAGGGCTGCTCAACAACCCCGACCGTCCGCCCGTACGGAGCCGGGATGGCTCGCGGGTCCTTTGGGACGGCCAGGCACTACCGAATTTCAACGAAGTGGACGAAGGGGTCGCCGTTGACGCCCTCGTCACCAACCGGGTCTGGTCCGCCATGGGACTAGATCCCTCCACGACTCTTCACGATGTCCGCTGGGGCGAAGACTTCGACGGCCAGTTCGTGTGGGTATTCGAGATCTCGGGCTCCGTGCCGGCATCCCACTTTGCCCACGGCTACGCCAGCGCCACCAGCATGCGTCAGTCCCCGGTGTATTTCCCGTTGGGCGGCGGCACCCTGCGTGGCGTTTCCAGGCCGGGTGAGATCGTCTGGTCCCGTCTGTACGTGACGGATGGGGCGCTCCACTACGACATCGGACGCGGGCGAGCTGTCGAGCTGCCGGCCGAGGAGACGGAGCGACGGTGGTGGGCGACGAATTACGAGTGGCCCATCATGCACGCCGTATTGGACGGCGTGAGCCGCGACCAGTTCATGGCTCGGCACAAGGCCAATCATGTGCAGGTCGTCTACGGGCCCGATGCGGACCAGGCCGACCGCGCCCTCGTCGCCAAAGCCGTTGCCTTCGACCAACTCGGCGTGGTCGTCCACCTCTGCGGAGACGTAAACCTCGCTTCGCAGTCAGTGAAGCAACAGGCCTGAATTCCCGTCGGCCGCCCGGCCGTCGCGTTGGTGAACGACTCGCTCGCTGCGGCCGCAGTGACGCTTCGGCGCGGACCCCTCGGCAGGCTTAGCATGGTTGCCCAAGTCGCAGGAGGGAAGCGAATTTGCCGAGGTGAGGGTCGCCGATGTACTGGTATTAGGGCGACTGACGTGACAAAGTGGTTACGAGGTCGCATCGCTGCCAGGGGCCGATTTCGGTCCGGCAGCACGGCCCAACTAGCAAGGGGAGAACGATGCGAAACAGAAGCTGGATAGCCGCATTCATCTCAGTTCTGGCGGCCGTGACAATCATCGGCATTGCCTGCGGCAGCAGCAGCTCGAGCGGCAGCCCGATCAAGACCACCACCAGCACGGGCGCCCCCGGTACCGGCGTGGCCGGCGAGAGGGACATCCTGCCGCCGGCGCCGCACACGAAGCCGGTCTACGGCGGCGAGCTCAAGATCGTAGGCAGCGGTGACGTCGATCACCTGGACACCTGCTGCGCCTACTACACGACGACATATGAGGTGCTGCGCGCCGTCAGCCGCCAGCTCGTCTCCTATGCCTCTTTGCGGCCCGTCCCCGCCCCCACGGCGGTGGTGCCGGACATGGCTACGTTCTCCATCAGCCCCAACGGCCTCGTCTACACGTTCCGTATCAAGTCCGGCGTGATGTGGGACGCTCCGAGCGGCCCGCGCCAGGTGACCTCCTCCGACGAGGTCCTCGGTCTCAAACGGCTGTGCAACCCGGTCAGCCCGGCCCCGCCACTGTCGTACTGGGAGGGCAACATCGCCGGCATGACGGCTTTCTGCACCGGTTTTCAGAAGATGAAGCTGCCGACCAGCCCTGCCGCCGAGATCGTCGCCATCAAGACCTACATCGACACTCACCAGATCAGCGGTCTCGCCACTCCGAACCCGTTGACCCTCGAGATCACTCTGCTGCACCCTGCGAGCAACTTCATCAACATCATGGCCATGCCCATGAGCTCGCCGGCTCCGGTCGAGATTCTCAACTACCTCCCGGCTTCGGTTCAGGAGGAGGAGCATTTCGTCTCGGACGGTCCGTACACGATCACCCGCTACACGCCCAACGTCGGTTTCACGCTCGTGAGGAACCCGTACTGGAAGCAGAGCACTGACTCGTTGCGCCACCAGTACGTGGACGGCATCACCATCACGGAGGGTGAGAACCCAACCATCATCCAGCAACAGCTCGAGACCGGTACCGCGGACCTGGAGTGGGACACGACGGTTCCCACTGCAGAGGTTGAGTCCTTGACCTCCTCTCCCCAGTATCTGCAGGGGTACGTCGGTGGGGTCTACTACCTCGTGTTCAACATGGACAGCAGGGCAAGTGGCGGCGCCTTGCAGAAGGCTGCCGTTCGTGAAGCGCTTCAGTACTGCGTGAACAAGCGGCACATCGTTCAAGAGAGCGGCGGGCCGGGGGTCAACGTGGCCTCCAACCAGATCCTTCCCCCACAGATCACCGGTTTCCGCGCGATCAACCCGTACCCGAGCGCGAACGACGAAGGGAACCCGGCCAAGTGCAGGGCGATGCTGAAGGCAGCCGGTTATCCGAATGGCATAAAGCTCACCCTCGTCTACCCGAACAACGCTCCCTTCTCGGAGCAGGCGGTGGCGCTGCAGTCCGACTTCGCCGCTGGCGGAGTCACCGTGAGCTTCAACGAGCAGCCGTCTGAAGGCGGGTACTTCGACTACATCGAGACGCCTAGCAACAAGGCCCACTGGGACCTTGCCATCGGGCTCTGGTTCCCGGACTGGGATGGCAACGGTGCCCAGTCCTTCTTCAGTCCCCTGCTCGACGGCGCCCTGTACGGGAACGGTTCGACAGACTACGGCGATTACAACGACCCGACGGTGAACTCCGGCATCAATGCCGCCCTGCGGGCCCCGACCGTGGCGGCAGCGTCAAAGGACTGGGCTGGGCTCGACGACTACATCATGACCAAGAACCCCGCCTGGGTCCCGCTCGTGTACCTGGCGGAGCCCGACTTCATCGGAAAGAACGTCGTAGGCGCCGTCTTCAACGGCTTCCTCGGGTACGTGGACATCACTACTCTCTGGTTGAAGAACGGGTGACGAACTGAGCTCGCCGTCCAGCAAGTCCGGAGCTCGGCGCCCTGGCCCGGTTCGGTCGGCATCGCCCGCATGAGCGCGGGTGTCAGGGCCGGCGACACCGCTAAAGGAGACCGGAACGTGGCCTTGCTGGACGTGAGGGACCTGCGCGTGTCGTTCGCGACCGACGACGGGATCGTCGAGGCTGTCCAGGGCCTGTCGTTCTCGGTCGAGCGCGGGCAGACACTCGGCATCGTCGGCGAGTCAGGTTCCGGCAAATCTGTCGCCACGCAGGCGATCCTGGGACTCAGCCCAGCCGCGCAGGTCACCGGCTGGGCCGAGTTCGAGGGCAGGGATCTTCTCTCCTTGAAAGAGGAGCAGATGCGCGCCATCCGCGGTGCGCGCATCTCGATGATCTTCCAGGATCCCCTGACTAGCCTTCACCCGCTCTTCCGGGTCGGGCGTCAGATCGCCGAGGCGATCGAAGCTCACGAAGCCGTCAGCCAGCGCGCGGCCGAGCACCGGGCGGTCGAACTGCTCGAGGTGGTCGGCATTCCCCACCCGGCGCGCCGCGCCCGCGACTTCCCTCACCAGTTCTCCGGGGGAATGCGCCAACGTGTGATGATCGCCATGGCGATCGCCCTGCGACCGGCTCTCGTCATCGCCGACGAGCCGACGACGGCCCTCGACGTGACCGTCCAGGCCCAGATCCTCGAGCTCCTCTCGAAGCTGCAGACGGAGTTCAACACCGCCATCATCCTCATCACGCACGATCTCGGCGTCGTTGCAGACTTCGCCAAAGATGTCGTCGTCATGTACGCCGGCCGGGCGATGGAGCGCGCCAGCGTCAAGGCCACGTTCACCGAGCCGCACCATCCGTACACGCAGGGACTGCTCGAGTCGATCCCCATCTACGCCTCGCGGGCAGAGAGGCTGCAGCCGATCAAAGGCAACCCGCCTTCTTCGCTGAGGCGCGCCACGACGTGCCCGTTCGCCCCCCGCTGCCCGCACGTGCGCAGCGAGTGCCTCGTGGAGCCGCCGCCCTTGCGGCCCGTCGGCCACGCCCCCGGTCACCTCTCGGCCTGCATCCTGCCTTCCGACCGTGTCGGTACGACGGCTGGCCTATCTGTCCGCGAGCCTGCAGCGATCACTGCCGCCTCATCCGATGGCGTCGCGGCTGACGACATCCTTCTCGAGCTCGAGGAGGTCGTGAAGCACTTCCCCGTGAAGGGAGGGGCCTTCGCCGGTCACAGCGGGCTCAAGGTGCGCGCCGTCGACGGTGTGAGCCTGCAGGTACACAAGGGCGAAACGCTCGGGCTCGTCGGCGAGAGCGGATGCGGCAAGTCCACGCTCGCTCGTCTCATGACATTGCTGTTGCCCGTCACATCTGGCCGCGTCCGTTTCCTGTCCAAGGACCTGACATCGCTCAGCCGGGGCGGGATGCGCCCTCTGCGTCGGCAGCTGCAGATGGTGTTCCAAGACCCGTACGGATCGCTCAATCCCCGCCGCCGGGTCGGCTCCATCCTCGGAGACCCCTTTGCCGTCCACAACGTCTCCTCGGGGGCCGAACGCAAGCACCAAGTGCAAGAGCTCATGGAGATGGTCGGCCTCAGCCCGGAGCACTTCAACCGCTTTCCCTCGGAGTTTTCCGGCGGTCAGCGACAGCGCATCGGCATCGCACGAGCGCTCGCCTTGAAACCGAAGCTGATCATCTGCGACGAGCCGGTGTCCGCCCTGGACGTCTCGATACAGGCCCAGATCATCAACCTCCTCGAGGATCTGCAAAAGGAGTTCGACCTCACCCTGGTGTTCATCGCCCACGACCTCTCGGTCGTGCGCCACGTGAGCGACCGGGTGGCTGTGATGTATCTCGGGCGCATCGCCGAGATCGGGCCGGTCGAGGCGATCTACATGCGGGCTCGCCATCCCTACACGGCTTCTCTGCTCTCCGCCGTGCCCCTGCCCGAGGTGGGGCTCATCGGCAAGCGCCGAGAGCGCGTCCTTCTCTCCGGCGGGGTGCCGTCCCCCGTCAACCCACCGTCAGGCTGCCGCTTCCATCCGCGCTGTCCCAAGGCGAAGGAGATCTGCGCCCACGAGGAACCGGGCCTACGCCACATGGAGGGTGATCCGGAGGGGAGGCTCGTCGCCTGCCATTTCCCGGTCGAGCCCGGCGACACCCTGGCAGCCGCTGCCTGGGAGGACTGGAGCGATGGCGAGTCCCCAGCGATAACCGAGCTGACGGCGCAGTCATGAGCGCGAACGCGGCTGAGATGCTCAGAGGAGTCGATGCCAACTCTCCTCTCGAGGACGAGGAACTGGCGGTCGAGGGACGCACCCCGCTCAGGCTGGCCTGGAGCCGGTTGCGCCGAGACAAGGTCAGCATGGCGGCCCTCGGGTTCGTCGTGTTCATCTGCCTCGTCGCCCTCTTCGCCCCCGTGCTGACGGCGCTGATCGGTCACGGACCCAACGTCCAGTTCTCCAACACCGGGCTCTCCATCTACGGCCACCCGGTCGGCCCATCGCGGGCGTTCCTCCTCGGCACCGACGATCTGGGTCGCGACGTGTTGTCGAGGCTCATCTACGGCGCCCGCGTGTCGCTCGAAGTCGGGGTCGGGGCCACGGCGATGGCCCTAGTCCTCGGTCTCGCTTTGGGTCTTGTCTCCGGCTACTACGGCGGCCCGATCGATGCTCTGATCGCGCGGTTCATGGACATAATGCTCGCCTTCCCCGTGCTGCTCTTCGCGCTGGCTCTCGTGGCGCGCTTCGGGGCGAGCCTCACGCTGATCATTCTGGTGGTGGCCTTTTTCCAGTGGCCCCTCATCGGCCGGCTCGTCCGGGGTCAGGTGATCAGCCTCCGCGAGCGCGAGTTCGTCGAAGCCGCCCGAGCCGTCGGCGCCAGCGATCTGCGGATCATGCTCGTCGAGATCCTGCCCAACCTCATCGCCCTGGCGGTCGTCTACGCGACGCTTCTGATCCCGGTCAACATCGTCTTGGAGGCGACTTTGTCCTACCTCGGGCTCGGTATCCAGCAGCCGACCGCATCCTGGGGCAACATGATCTCCGAGGCACAAAACGGCGACCTTTACACCATCGCCTGGTGGGTACTGGTCTTTCCCTGTGCCTCCCTCTTCCTGACGACGCTGGCGTTCAACCTTTTCGGAGACGGCCTGCGCGACGCCCTCGATCCCCGACACGGCCGCTCCAACTTGACAGGCACGGTGGGCAAGTGATCTTCGGGTTCATCTTCAGGCGACTGACTTACCTGGTCGTCGTGGTCCTCTTGATCACATTGGCGACCTATTTCATCTTCTTCGCCGGCAACGCCGGGGACCTTGCCGCCCGGTTCGCCGGGCACGCCGCAGGTCCACAAGCCATCGCCGACACAGAGATCCGCCTCGGCCTCAATCACGGATTCTGGTACCAGTACTGGCACTATCTCGTCGGACTGTCGCATGGGAGCTTCGGCCTCGACTTCCAGAACCAGCTCCCGGTGATCTCCGAGATCGCCCGGGCCTTTCCTGTGACGGCGTCTCTCGTGGTCGGTGCCGCGGTCCTGTGGCTCCTCATCGGCATTCCGATCGGCATCATGTCGGCCGTGCACCCGCGGACAAAGCGGGACCGCGCGGGAACACTTTTCGCGCTCACGTTCCTGTCGATGCCGACATTCGTGCTCGGCGTGCTCGCCCTGCTCGTGCTGTACTTCTACCTGACCGAGGCGGGCTTGCACTGGTTCCCCGCCTCCGGGTACGTCGGGCTCACCCAGAGCCCGGCGCAGTGGTTCGTCCACCTCATCCTGCCGTGGTTCACGCTCGCGCTCGTGCAAGCGGCCGTATACACGCGTCTCATCCGCAGCTCGTTGCTTGACACCCTCGGCGAGGACTACATCAGGACGGCGCGCGCAAAAGGGCTCTCCCGGCGGGTTGTCATCTACAAGCACGGTCTCCGCGCCGCTTTGACCCCGATCACCACACAGCTCGGCATAGACGTCGGCACGCTTCTGGCCGGGGCGGTCGTCACCGAGCGCGTCTTCGGACTCACCGGCCTCGGTGAGCTCTCGCTCTCGGCTCTGTTCAACGGCAACCTTCCGGTGGTAGCTGCCGTCGTGCTTCTCGCCGCGGTCTTCATCGTCGTCATGAACACCCTCGTCGACATCGTCTATGCCCTGCTCGACCCGCGGGTGCGCGTGCGCTGAGAGGACGCCGAGCCTGAGCCGGGCAGGGCTCTATCGTGCCAGGGCGATGACCGGGGTGATGGCATCGGCAAGAGGCGGCTCCTTGGTGCCCACCCAGGGTTGGGCCGGTTCGAAGTCCTTTGTGGCGTTGGCGAAGGCAGTGCAGGCGAGCACGCGGGTCTGCGCATTCGCGCCTTTGCCCACCTCCAAGGTGAGACGGAACCGGCTCTCCTCCTCCACGGCGATGGCCTCAGTGCTGGCGACGAAGGTGCCGAGATTGGCGGCGCGCGCCGGCACCCAGAAGTTGAACCCGGCGGCGGGGACGGAGGCCGGGACGATGGCGACGAACGACTCCGCCACGGCACGAGTGCGGGGGGTGGCCCCCACCAGAAGCACCGTACCGGTGACCTTGCCGGTGATCGGGCTCATCTGGGCCAGAGCGGAGGATACGCCTTGGGGGAAATTGACCTCGGTCTGGAATCCCGACACCTGGAAGCGGCCGCCCGGGCCAGGGTCGGCTGGTGAGATCGTGGCCCTGGCCCTGACGTGCAGGACGATCGGCGTCTCTACGGGGTCGGGGCAGTACAGCTGGTAAGTACCGGTGAGCGCATCTGGCACCGATAGGTGGGCGGTTGCGGCGGAGGTCGGCACGACAAGCGCCCCTGGTACCAGGAACGTCCCGGCGAGACAGGCCACGGTGAGGCACCGGCAAGGCAGCGCCTGGTCACGGAAGGAAAGCAGCGTCTGGTCACGGAAGGAAACTAGCCGCCCTTCGGTCGGGGACTGAGACGTGCTCGTCCCCAGGGGTTGAATCCCAGCACGGGTGTCGGCGGAGACAACTTCAAGCTGCGACGTAAGGGATCGTCTGTGGTCCGTCGGGAAGCACACACAGGCGCGCCCCGGCGCCGGCACGACGCAGTGCCCGAGCAACGAAGCTGGCGATGTCCCCGGCCGGTTCTAGACCCACTTCGACCAGGTCGGCATCAGAGATGCCGCTGGTGTGGACGGCGACTCGAGCAGCACCAAGGATCTTCGCTTGGATCTGTGCCTGCCACTGGTCGGGCACCGTCTCCGAGCCGTTCTCGATGCTGTCCAGCAGGTCGGCAGGGGTGCCTCGCGAGGAGAGCAAGTAGTGATACGAGCCCTGGTCGGGAAATCCTTCGCGACACTCGGCGGCGCAAACTATCTGGCCACCGGGCACAACGATCTGGGCGGCCGCCGACATGCCCTTTACGGCTTGGTAGAGGTTCTGATCAAGGGGAAACCCGGAGTTGGTCGTGAGGACCACCTGGAAACGTGCGTCAACGGGGACCATGGCGATCTGGCGGGCCAGCGTTGTGGCCGCATGATGCATTGCGAGCAGCTCGCCCCCGAAGGCGGCGATGATTTCACGCTGGCGGTTGAGCACCACGTCGAGGGCAAAGCTGACTCCGGCTGCGGTGGCGATGGCCCGCACGTCCGACTGGATGGGGTTGCCATCGATGACCCCCCAGCGTGCCAAGGGGTGGCCGATACGCCTCGAATCGTGAAGCACGAGCACCGTCTCAAGGCCTGCAAGACCAGGTGCCACCATTTTGGGGCCCCCGGAGAATCCTGCGAATAGGTGCGGCTCGGTGAACCCCGTGGTGACGCGCACGTCCGCCGCCAGCCATTCGCTGTTGATCCATACGGGCACGTCTTCGCCCAGCCGGCCGAGATGGGTGAGCCCGGCGGGATCTCTGCAGTCGTGGTTGATGACCCGCACCGCTCTGACGAGGTCGGTTCCCAGCATGGCGTCCAATTCGGCAGGCGTGTTCGGCCGGTGTGTGCCCGTGGCAACTACCACGGCAACGTCCGAGGGGTCCACGATCCCCTCGAGCTGCTCAAGGATTGCTCCTACGACGAGCGCCCGTGGCTGGGGGCGGGTCCCGTCGCACACCGAGATGGCTACGCTCTGGCCTTTGCGTACCAGCTTGCGCAGTGGCGGACCGGCGACGGGCCTGGTCAAGGCTTCCACCAACGCGGCGTGGGGATCATCCACCCCAGAGTGGCGTCGCGGCTCGATCACAACCGTTGACGCGGTGGGGAGCTCGACACTCAGGCCGCGATCACCGTAAGCCAGGTCCACCCTCACGAGATCATTCCGAGCACGACCGCTCCAGAGCCAGCTAGCCCGGCTAGAACGAGCAACTCATAGACCTTTCCCAGCGCAGTTCTACCGAAGCGCGCCACCCGTCAGCATCAGCAGTAACTGCGCAACTCAGTGAGCATCGTTTGCCGCTGGCTCGATGTATATCGCAAGTGCCTCGCCGGGAGCAAAGAAGTCTCGTAGCTGCCCAAGGCGTTCGAGGAGCGCCACCGCCTCTTGGCGCGCCATCTCCAAGGGGGACGGCGCATCGGATGCGTACACAGCACCCGTAGCAAGGCCTGCCAGTTCGGCCGCCGGTCACCTCCCCCGGCCAGCTGAGCGCGTACTTTTCACTATCATTCTGCGCGGATTTCTTTGGCGGGTCAATGCCAATTCAGTTACGAGTGGCTGCAAGCACACCGACCGGGGTTTCGTGCCAGGGAAAGCAATCATAGGTCTTTCGGCCCTAGGAGCCACCAGCCGATCGGGTGCAAGGTGTACCGGGGATATCGTGATCGCAGTGAGTAGGTCGCCGATCATCGGTGCGACTCATCGATCGTGTCCTCTTGGCGCGACAGCACCCCCGGCATCCCCCCGCCGGGTGGTGCTGACCGCTTCAAGACGTGTAGCGTCTTGTGGTTCTCCCCCCGCCCGGACGAGCCATCCGGGCCTCTTGAGCTCCGGCCCCGTTCAAGCGGTGTTGACGATGAGCAGGTTGCAGGAGCAGTGATGGGAGATCTTGTTCGGGACGCTTCCGAGGACGAAGCGGGACATGCCGGCCATGCCCCTGTTGCCGACCACGATCAGATCGGCGCCAAGGGCCCCGGCCGTCTTGACGAGGGTGTCGGCGACGTCTTCTCCCACGGGATTGTGCATCTCCGCGGACACACCCGACCGACCGGCCTCGGCTAGTAGCTGCGACCTTAGCTGGGCAGTCCTGCGCTCGGCCTCGTCGCGCAGCTTGTCGACCTCGAGCTGACCGCCGCTTGAGTCGGAGAACCCCGCCGTGAGGGCGGGATGAGCCACCTGGATGACGTGCAGCTTCGCCCCGGAAATCTTCGCCAGCTCGAGGGCATGTGTGACCGCGAGCTCCGCCCTCTCGGACCCGTCTGTGCCGACGACAATCACCTTGTACACCGTGCCCCCCAGTCCGAGACAGCGACGAGAGCTCGCCTTCCTTTGAGCAGCTCGAGATTGCCCAAGGCAATCTACTTTCGGGGCCCACCCGGATCAACCGGTGATAGGGGGTGACCGCGCCTTAAGGTGTCCGGGAAAGCTCAAAACGCGGCCCGGTGCGGCGCGCGAGACGGTATTGTCTCCAGCTGAGGGGGGATTGCTGCAGGGGGGGCGCCGTGCCGAGGGTGGGGAGACTGATTGTCACGGTCGTGTTGCTGGCCGCGGTCGCCGGTGGCGTGGCCTTTGCCGGCTCGAACCTCTCGTCCCAGCCCGTCAGCGTGGCGTACACGGCGAAGCCCGGCGAGCCGGTCAACGTCACGATGCAGACCCTTGGCTCCTACGGCCAGGGCATCCACTCGACTTGGGTCTCCTACATGACCCGCTCACCTGCGGGTCGGTGGTTGCACACCACGACCTGGCAGGTGCCCGCTCATACGAGGGTCAACGTGACCATCTACCAGTACGACTCCGGTAGCCCGCTGCGCAACCAGCAGGTCGGGATTGTGCAGGGCACGATCGGCGACGTCGCCACACTCAACGGCAAGGTCTTCACTGTCATCAATTCCAACGCCGGCAACGGCGTCGCTCACACCTTCTCTATGCCGAGCCTCGGGATCAACGTGCCGCTCTATGGAAACAATCCCAATGCGAACCTGTGCCCGGCCGCCCCCTGCACCACCGCCTGGCCGCACAACGTCGTCAAGTTTTCCTTCATGAGCCCCGGCCCAGGAACTTACCCCTGGCAGTGTTTCGTTCCCTGCGCGTTGGGCTTCCTCTACGGGAACGGCGGCCCGATGCAGACGGTCGGTTGGATGGACGGCTTCATGGACGTGGTCTCCTGATGTCGGGCGACGACCCCGGGGAACGCGCGCCAGGCTCGGGCAGCGAGCTGCGCGCCCTGGACGCCGGCTCATCTGAACCACCGTCAGGAGCGAACGGCCCGCCCAACGAGCCGCGCCATGGGTGGCGCGTGGTCGGCCTCTGGATCTTGTTGTCGGCGATCGCCGATCCACTCTTCTACTACTTGGCCGGTCCCCACATCCCGCCCGGGCGGATGAGCAATACGGCGGGCGGCGCCCAGTTCGACTTCAATGTCCTTCTGATAGCGGCTCTGCCGGTGATGCTCGGCGTGTGGATCTACATGGCCTACGCGATTATCAACTGGCGGGCATCCCGCGGCGGGCCCGAACCGGTCGGCGGGCCCAGAGCGCGTAGCAACCTGCCGATTCAGGCGACATGGATCGCCGTCACGACCCTGCTCGTGCTCTTCCTCTTCGGATTCGGGACATATGAGCTCGTGCAGCCCGGGGGTGCTGGGGGCGGCGAGGGGCCAAGCCCGGTCTGGACCCCGACCTCACATGACGTGCTGGCGATCCAAGTCATCGGCCAGCAGTGGAAGTGGACCTACCGCTACCCGAGCTTCGGCGGGTTCGAGACGACCGAGCTCGTGGTCCCCGATCACACGGCCATCGCCTTCCACGTCACCTCGTTGGACGTCGTTCACGATTTCTGGGTCTATCAGCTCGGAGTGAAAGCCGACGCCAATCCGGGGCAGGACGACGTCGCCTTCGCCACCCCTCAACAGCTCGGCAGCTTCATAGTCCGTTGTGACGAGCTGTGCGGCCTCTGGCACGGCGCCATGTACAACTCCGGGAAAGTGGTGACGCCCGCCCAGTTCGCGTCATGGGCCAAGGCCACCGAACTCCAGCTGGCTGCCAACACCAAGTTCTTGCCGCCGTTCGCTTGGACCTACACGCCCGACGCGAACGGCGCGGATGGCGGGTACTACCCGGACAACGTAGACCCCTACAGCCCAGTGGAGACCTATGGGGCAAAGCAGCCCGGTGAACCACTTCCGGCCAAGACGTGACATGACACGACGGAAAGGGAATGAGGAGATGTTCTTGTGCGACCAGGATCGTCGTGACTGTGGAGGTGGCTGAACGGCATGGCACAAGACACTGCCGAGGCAGTGGGTGCGTCCTTCCCGGGTGAGGTGCCCTCAGGGCGCCCGAATCTCGACAGACGTCCGGACTGGCTGAAGCCCCATATGGGCTGGGCGATCGCGGGTGCGATCGCGGGATGGTTCTTCGGCCGCTACGTGGGTGACCTCATCGCCGGGAGCTGGCCCGTCAGTCAGAACACCACCATGAACAACGTCGCCGTTGTGTTCGCGTTGACCTTCGGGGTCCTCGGGTGGCTCATCGGCATCGGCGGGCTCACGTACCCGTTCTTGAAGATGCTCGGTCGGGAGCCGGTGCCCGCCTTCCCGACGCGTTCTTGGGTCCGGTACTTCCGCATGACCGAGGATCACAAGGTCGTCGGCCTGCAGTACCTGATCGGTGTACTCGTCTTTCTGTTCACTGCGGGTCTGCTGGCCATGGGTATTCGCACGGAGCTACTAAGCCCGACGAGCCACGTCTTCGGCCCCGGCACCTACATAGCCATCGTCGGTGAGCACGGCACGATGATGATGATGATGGCGAGCTCGGCTGTCGTCGGCCCCCTCGGCAACTGGCTCGTTCCGCTGATGATCGGCTCACGCCGGATGGCTTATCCCCGGGTGGAGGCGTTCTCGTTCTGGATCTTCATGGCCGGGTACCTGGTGATCATGACCGCCTTGCCGCTGGGTGGTTTCCCGACGGGCTGGACGGCTTACGCACCGCTGCAGACCCAGGCCTATCCGGGCATGGACGCTTATCTGGTCGGCTTCGCGGTCATCGGTATCGGCATGATAATGGCCGGGTTCAACCTCGCCGCCACGATCATCAACTACCGCGCGCCGGGGATGAGCTGGAGCCGCGTTCCCATATTCGTGTGGTCGATCCTGGCTACGACCGCCCTGCTCGTTCTGGCGACGCCCACGCTCATCGTGGCGGGCTACCTCGGTGTGCTGGACCGCACGGTCCAGACCGCCTTCTATGTGACCGAGCATGGCGGAAGCAGCTTCTTGTGGGAGAACCTCTTCTGGTTCTTCGGGCATCCCGAGGTTTACATAATGGCGCTACCAGGCTTTGGCATCGTGATGGAGATGATGCCTGTCTTTACGCGCAAGCCCCTTTTCGCTTACAAGGTCGCCGCCGCCGGGATGGTCGGGGTGGCGTTGCTGTCCTTTTTCGTCTGGCAGCACCACCTCTTCCAGAGCGGCATCAACCCCGACATGCGGCCGCTGTTCATGTTGACCACGGAGTTGATCTCCATACCGACCGGGTTCTTGTACCTAGTCACCCTCGGGACGCTGTGGAAAGCGAAGATCCGCTTCGAAGTGCCGATGCTCTTCTGCCTAGGGATGCTGTTCAACTTCCTCATCGGGGGGATCACCGGTGTGTTCCTCTCCGACGTCCCTGTCGACGTGACCGTGCACGGCAGCTTCTTTGTGATGGCGCACTTTCATTACACGATCATGGGCGGTCTGATCTTCGCCTTGTTCGGAGGTCTTTACTACTGGCTCCCCAAGATGACCGGGAAGCAGCTGAACCAACGACTCGCCAAGATCCACTTCTGGGCGTTCTTCGTCTTCTTCAACTGCACGTTCTTCCCCCTCTTCCTAGTCGGTCTCTTAGGCATGCCTCGGCGCGTCTTCGAGTACGCGCAGAACCTGCAGACACTGAACGACATCTCGTCGGTCAGCGCCTACCTGCTCGGGGCGTCGTTCCTCATCTTCGTCTTCAACTTCGTCTGGTCGATCTACATCGACCCGGTACAGGCGCCTGACAACCCTTGGGACTCGCGGGGCCTCGAGTGGCAGACCGCGAGCCCGGTGCCGTGGTTCGACTTCGAACGGATCCCGGTGGTGCTCTCGGATCCCTACCATTACGGAGAGAGCGAGGCCCTCCCGGTCGCCGATCTGGGCGTCCCTTCACTCGTGTCGGTCGGCGTGATCGGCCATGGAGCGACCGTGAACACCGGTGTTATCGAGGCGCCGTCCGGGCAGGCGGGAGAACTCGACCCCCGTCCACCAATCTTGTAAGCGGAGGCAACATGGCTGACAGGCTCACGCCGAGTGAATCGTTTCCGACGCTGCGCGAGACGCCGGAGGAGATCGCTTACGAGCTGAGTGCCCACGAGGGTGCTCTTTGGACGGGCAGCCGGATGACCATAGGCATTTGGGCGTTCGCGTTTGCGGCCCTCGGCTTCGCCTACTTCTACCTGCGGTCGTCCAACAATGCGAACCTGTGGCGCCCCGCCCACATGACTGCTCCTACCGGCGTGGGCGCGGCGGTGCTCGCCTTCTCGCTCGCGGGCGCTTTTCTGGTCGCCTACGGCCTCTGGCGTTTCCGGTCGGGTTCCGCGCTCGACTGGCAGGTTGCCGGCTGGGCTGGAGTCCTCTGCGCTCTCACCGCGGTTGGATTGCAGATCTGGCAGCTGACGGAACTGCCCTTCTTCCCCGGAAGAAGCGGGTACTCGTCGTGCTTCGTCGGGTGGGCCGGGATGAACGTCGCCCTGCTGTTGTCGGGGGCGTACTGGCTCGAGACGTTGCTGGCGCGCGAGCTCCGCCTGCGACGTGCCGTTTCTGAGGACGGGGGACTGGTCCGCTCTGCCCTGCCGGCGGTGCGGCTCTTCCGAGTGAACCTCGAGGGATGTACCTATTACTGGGTCTTCATCGCTCTTGTTGCTCTCTTCTTCTGGCTGCTGTTCTACGTGGTGTGAAGGAGAACCCCACTTCACGCAGGCCTTGGCTTCATGGGGAAGCTCGCTTCGAAGTCGAAAGGTGGACAATAGTCACGTGAACCACTACTTCCTCGGGCCGCAGGTCCTGACCCTGGCGATTCCGCTCGGGTTCTTCGTGCTGGTGTGCTTCTGGGGGTTCTTCCAGCGCCACCGGCCTCGATGACCGCCGGAGGTGCCGGCGAGCGATCCAGGTGAGATGAGTTCATTTCACGATCCGGCCGGCCGTTTCGGCGCAGTGATGGCAGCGGGCCTATGCGCACGGCGTGGATCGTGGCCAATCAGCCCGTCGAAGACCCTGAGTTGGGTAGGGCGGGCACTTCCGGTTCCGGGAGGTGCGCTGAGAGGATCTGATCAGCAGCGCTGATGTCGGCGAACGCGTCAGCCCGATCCGCGGCCAACGCCGTCTCTCGGGAGGCGAGGTCTTGCTTGGCGCTCGCGTCCTTCGGTTGGTTCAGCAGCACCTGAAGGTCTGTGATCGCGCCGAGCGCGTCGGAAGTGGCCCACAGCGTCACCGTATCGACGACGTCACCGAGCCGCTTGCCCGCCGCCGAGCCTGGTACCTCGATGTTGGAGAGATCGAAGATGCTGTTGTCGGTGAACGAGCAGGCGGCGAGGTCGTCGCGCATGAGCGCCGGCGCTTCGTGCCTGTCAGAGGGGGTGAGAGAACCTGCGACCTCGTCTGCGTGAATGGAAAACGACTCCTTCACCGCAAAGGCGCAGGGGGCAACATCGGAGTTGACCTCGCTCATGACGCTCTGCCCAGCCGAGATGTCGGCGGCAAGCGAGCCGTGCACCGGGAGGTCCGAGATCACCGTGATCGCCAGCACGACGATCCCTCCCAAGCCGACCAGGAAAGCGCGCCGTCGATACCAGGGCGCCGACGAAGCCTTGTTGGCGCCGACGGTCGCGTCGGCGTCCTGCCGTCCATGTTCTTGGTTCGTGTTCATCGGTCGGCAACGAGCTGGCCGGCATAGGTCGCGATGCCCCTCGCGAACTGAGCGATCTCGGCACTCGGCAGCTCGTAGACGCCTGACGGCCGGCTCTCGTCCGCGAACGGCGTGGCACTGAATCGAAATCGTCCCTTGCCGTCGAGGAAGTAGATGATGTCGTTGTGTTCCACCTCACGAGTGGCCGTGTCGAAGCTCACCGTGATCCCATACGACTTCCACACCGCGTTCAGCTCGGAGACCGGGCCGGTCAAGATATGCCAGTTGGAGAGGCGGCCAAGCCCTGTCTTGATGAGCACGCCGTGCAGGCCAGAGACGGCGGTGGCGGCCGGATCGGTGTTGACCGTGAGGAAGCTGACTTGTCCTGCCAACCCTGCGAGATCGGCGTCTGCCTGCTCGATCTCAGCGGCGACGACTGGGCAGATGTCGTTGCAGCGCACGTCGAAGAATGTGAGCACCACGACCCTCGCTTTCTCGTCAGCGAGCGAGAGCGAATGCCCGCGCTGGTCGACGAGCGAGATGGGACGGGCCTGGCCAGGAGTCATGCGGCTCAACCCCATGAACGCGGCCAGCTCACCCGGCACCACGGCCTCGTGCTCGCGGCCCGAGGACTCGGCGGCGACCGGACGTGGCGTTCGTGTCGGCGTGGTCACGCTTGGTGCGGCGGAGTTGATGCCAGTGGCGTCGAGGACGTGTTCCAACAAGGCACCTCCGATCCCGAGCACGGCGGCTGCCAACAGCACCAGGTGCACGAACCTCCGCGGAATACGCGTCGGGCCGGCCGCGAAGGCCGCCGCACGGTCTACCGTGCCTTCGCCATAGGCGCCGGTCGGGGCGGGCTGCATCAGGTCCTTCATCGGCCCAGGGGACGCAGCCACCTTCTCACCAGGGATGGGCGATCGCATCGACGCCCATAGCCACGAACAGACCCGTGAGATAGGTGATCGAGAAACCGAACAGTTTCATGGCCCGACCGGGTGTGGGGTCACGCCAGAGACCGACCGCGTAAAGGACGAACGCCCCACCAAGCACGATCGCGGTCGCGGCATAGATGAGGCCGAAGTGCGCGATCGGCATCAGGACCAACGAGAGGGCGACCAGGGCGAGGGTGTAGCAAAGGATCTGGCGAGTCACCTTGGTCATGTTGGCGATCGACGGGAGCATGGGGACGCGTGCGGCCGAGTAGTCGTCGCGATAACGCACGGCGAGCGCCCAGAAGTGGGGAGGCGTCCAAAGAAAGATCAGCCCGAACATGAGGAAAGGCACAAGGGAGAGCCGGCCGGTCACGGCGCTCCAGCCCACAAGAACGGGCACGGCACCGGCGGCTCCGCCGATCACTATGTTCTGCGGCGACGATCGCTTCAGCCACATCGTGTACACGCCGACGTAGAAGGCGGTGGCCGAGACGGCCAGGACCGCCGAGAGGAGATTCACCGTGCTCGCGAGCAAGCTGAACGCCGCCGCTTCGAGGAGGAGTGCGAAGGCGACGGCCCCTCCGGGGCTGATTACTCCGGTGACGAGAGGCCGATGCTTGGTGCGCTCCATCATCGCGTCGATGTCCCTGTCGTAGACCATGTTCATAGCGTTCGCCCCGCCTGCTGCGAGCGCCCCGCCGAGCACGGTGAGCACGATCGAGCGAATCGGTGGCACACCCTTTACCGCCACGAACATGGTCGGCACGGTCGTGATGAGCAGCAGTTCGATGATCCGCGGCTTGGTCAGCGCCACATAGGCCCTGATTCGACTCGCACGCTGTGGCGTGACCTGCGCCGAGCGCACGCCGCCGTGGAGCTTCATCCCCTCGAGCGACGGACGGTTAGAGCCTGCAGTCCCCCCCGCGGCGACGCTCCCGTCATGACGCATCCGACGAGGGTAGTGCCAAGTTCGGCGGCATCCGATCATCAGCGGCGTCCTACGAGACGCTCGGTCCTGATGGTGACTGTCTGTCCTCTGGCGACCACGGGCGGTCCCGTATCGTGCCTCTGGGCACGAACACGTTTGCTCCCTGTCGTCGTCGGGTGCGGAGGTGTATAACCTCGGTTCTGCCACCCCTCGCTCTCATCACGATTGTGTCCTGAGGTCAATGATCGGTGGTGAAAGGCAACCGGCGACAGGGGGGAGGTGCAGTCGGCGATGCCAGGTATGGGAACAGGCCTTCAGGCGAACAATCCCCTTATCGTGGCGGCGTTCCGGACCCAGCTCGAGCATCAGGCATTCGTCGTCCTAGCACTCGTCGCTGTGTTGGCCGCGTGCTGGAACGTGCTGCGTGCCGCCCAATTGCGAACGCAAGCGAACAGCAGCGCAGGCGCCGAGATCTCACCGAATCCCGAACCAAGCGCGCGGCGACTCCTGCGGATCTCCTTCGGACTCATCTGGATCTTCGACGGCCTTCTCCAAGCGCAGGCCTCGATGCCGCTAGGGATGACGACGCAGGTGATCGAGCCCAGCGCGGCGGGCTCACCATCATGGGTTCAGCACCTCGTGAACGCTGGAGGCACGATCTGGAGCAACCATCCCGTCTCCGCGCCTACGGCTGCCGTGTGGATTCAGGTTGGTCTCGGCATCTGGCTGCTCGTCGCACCTCGAGGAAATTGGTCGCGGTTGGGCGGTCTGTCGAGTTCAGCTTGGGGGCTTGTGGTGTGGATCTTCGGCGAAGCCTTCGGGGGCATCTTCGCCCCGGGTCTCAGCTGGGCCTTCGGAGCCCCGGGCGCGGTCCTCTTCTACAGCTTTGCGGGCCTGCTTCTCGTCCTGCCGGAGCGGGCTTGGACGAGCCAGCGGCTTGGTCGAGCGATCCTCGCCATCATGGGACTGTTCTTCGTGGTCATGGCCCTGCTGCAGGCGTGGCCCGGTCGTGGCTTCTGGCAGGGCCAGGTGAGTCGACACGCTACGCCCGGGACCCTCACTTCGATGGTCCAACAGATGGCGCAAGTACCACAGCCGCGCTTTTTGTCGTCATGGGTGGCGAGCTTCGGCTCGTTTGACGCTGCTCACGGGTGGGCGGTCAACCTGTTCTTGGTGATATGCCTCGCAGCTCTTGGTGTGGCCTTCTTGAGCGGACGCTCAAGAGTCGTGCGTATCGGAGTGCTGTCCGGGATCGTTCTCTGCATCGCAGACTGGATTCTCATCGAGGATCTCGGTTTTCTGGGAGGCGTCGGCACCGACCCGAACAGCATGCTCCCGATGTCGCTGATATTCAGCGCTGGCTACCTGGCGATGACGCGTCTTCCCGCTCCAGTCGAGGCGATGTCCGGATCGTCGGTGCCCAGGCCCAACTGGCACGAATGGCTCGTCGCTCACCCGGCCTATTTCTTTCGCTGCTTGGCGGCCCTCGGCGCCATCGGGGTTGTGTTGCTCGGGGTCGCCCCCATGGCGCTCGCCGCGACGAACCCTGTTGCCGACCCGATCCTCAACGAGGCGATTGATGGGACGCCAAACGCTACCAATGCCCCCGCAGCACCTTTCGAACTCGTCGACCAGTACGGAAGACCGATCTCGTTGGAAAGCCTGCGGGGCGATGCCGTCGCGATTACCTTCCTCGACCCGGTCTGCACGACAGACTGCCCGCTCATCGCCCAGGAGTTTCACGAAGCCGATCAGATGCTGGGGGCCGAGTCTCGCCGGGCGGTGTTTGTCGCCATCGTCGCCAACCCCATCTACAGATCCGTGGCAGTAATTCGTGCGTTCGACGCCAACGAGGGGCTCGAACACGTCAAGAACTGGCTCTACCTCACGGGATCGCTGCAGCTTCTCCGCCAGACCTGGGACAACTACGGAGTAGAAGTCGCGATCGAGCCCGCTGGCTCGATGGTCGCCCACAGCGAGATCGCCTATGTGGTCGACCCGTCCGGTCACACGCGCTACATATTGGACGCCGACCCCGGCCAGGGGACGCAGTCCATGCAATCGTCGTTCGCGGGGCTTGTCGCCGGCGAGATCCGCCACGTCCTGGCGCGGTCGTGAGGGCCGCCCATCGACGCTCAGGGCAGGTGGGACGAGCCTCGTGAACTACGCAACCGACAACTGGTCGTTCGACCCATTCCTCCTCGTCGTCGGGATCATCGTCGTCTGGCACGAGATCGGCCTTCACCACCTGCGGCGACGCTCGACACCGGCGCGAACGCGCCGCCGGAGGATGCGATCGCTGCTCTTTTATGCCGGGCTCGGGATGCTCTTGCTCGCAGTCGACTCGCCGATCGACTACTGGGCGGACTTCTACTTCTTCGTCCACATGATCGAGCACATCTTGATCATGTTCTTTGCTCCGATCCTTATCGTCTCGGGCGCGCCGTGGCTCGCACTCATCCACGGCTTGCCGGTCAAGGTCCGGCGCGTGATTGGTAGGGCCGTCCTGCTCGGCGCCTGGGCTCGCCCACTTCGCGCAATCGGGCGCTTCTTGACGAGCGGAGCCGTCGCCATAGTCGCTTTCAACGTCATCATGGTCGTCTGGCACGTCCCAGCCCTCTTCGATCTTGCCGAGAGCAACCAGTACGTGCACATCTGGCTGATGCATTCGAGCTTCTTCGTGAGCGGCGTGCTCTTTTGGCTGCAGATCATCCCGTCGTACCCGATCAAGCCCAAGCTCGGCACGGCCGCTCAGATCTGGGCGATTCTCACCACAAACGTCGTGATGTTCGTCCTCGCCATGGCACTCAGCATCTTCACGTCGACCTCGTGGTACAGCGTGTACAACCACGTCCCGGGTGTCACGCTCTCGCCCTTTGCCGACCAACAGATCGGCGCCGCGATCCTCTGGGTGTGCGGCGATTTCTGGGCTGTCCCGGCCCTGATCTTGATAGTCCGTCGCGCCCTTTCCCATGACGAGGACATGAGCGTCGTGATCGACCGGGTGCTGGGCAGGCGTGCCATCGAAGGGATCGGGTAGCGAGAAGAAACGAGCCTGGCTTCTTTCATGCCCCCAGGGTCAGATCGGCGCGGAGCTTCAGCTCCCCTGCGTGATGGCGGCCACCTCTTCGTCAGTCAGCTCGATCGAAGCAGCGGCGACGTTGGATTCGAGGTGTTCCACAGTGCCCGTTCCCGGAATGGGGAGGATCTGTGGGGAGCGGGCAAGCATCCAGGCCAGCGCGATCTGACGCGCGCTGACACCGTGCCGCCTGGCGATTTCGCCCACTGAAGGGTTGCCATCGGAGTCGAGGATCGGCGCCCAGGGCACGAAGACGATCTGTTCCTGCTCACAAAGATCCACCAGTGGTTCCGATGAGCGATCGCCGACGTTGAACCTGTTCTGGATGGACACGAGCGGCGTAAGGCTCTCAGCCTCGCGCAGTTGGGACTCGGTGAAATTCGAGACCCCGATGTGGCGGATCTTTCCCTCCGCCTTCAGCTCCACTAGCGCGCCTATCGACTCCGTGATCGGAACTTTGGGATCGTGGCGGTGGAGCTGATACAGCGGAATCTGGTCGAGCTTCAAGCGCCGCAAGCTTGCCTCGCAAGTCTCCCGAAGGTGTGCAGGACGACCGTCGGGTTCCCACCGTCCCGGGCCCGGGCGTATGAGACCTCCCTTGGTCGCGATGACGAGATCGGCTGGATACGGATACAGCGCCTCGGCGATCAGGTTCTCGCTGACCCCTGGACCATAGGAGTCAGCGGTGTCGATGAAGTTGACATCCAACTCGATCGCGCGCCGTAGGACGCTCTTTGCTTGCTCGTGATCCGGCGGTTCACCCCAAATGCCCGGGCCTGTGATGCGCATGGCCCCGAAGCCGAGGCGGTTCACGGTGAGATCTCCTCCGAGATCGATTGTGCCGGCTGCTCTGGCAGTGATCTGTGAACTCGGCGACATCTGCTCTCCTCCGTTGTCTTGACCGTTCTCGGATCGGGCACGGGACACCCCTAGTCAGACGACCAGTCACCAGCAGATCACAATCGAACCTGCGGGTCCATGAGGAGAGCTGAATGACGGCGACCTCGTGAGAACCGGTCGTGCTCCAAGACCAGGGAAACTGCAATGGTGAAGGTCGAATCCGCCGGCCAGGAGCCGACGCCGAACGGCAGGGGGTTCCCCACCGTCCGGGCGTCGGTGACCGGGACCCTGCGCTTTAGATTCCCGTATGCTCAGCTCGGACCGGATTGGGATCTGGCACGTGCGGCATGAGCGCGTTAGGGGGGATCGTGCCGAGACGACCGGCTTCAAAATCCTCCAGCGCCTGCATGATCTCGTCTCGGGTGTTCATGACGAAGGGCCCATAGTGGGCGACGGGCTCCCCGATGGGCCGACCTCCCAGCACGAGGACCTCGAGGTCGGCGGTGCGCGAGCCCTGACGGTCATCGGCCCGGACAGCCATCCAGTTGCCGGGGCCGAACGCCACCAGCTCACCATGTTGCACCGGCCGTCCTTCGCTACCGACTCGGCCGGATCCAGCCAGGACGTAGACGAGGGCGTTGAAGCCGGGGTCCCAGGTCAGTTGCAATAACGCCCCGGGCGACACCGTGGCGTGCATGAGCGCCATCGGGGTGTGGGTCGTCCCGGGACCGCGATGATCACCAAGCTCGCCGGCGATCACGCGCACCAAGCATCCGCCGTCGGCAGAGGACAGCAGGACCACCTCGTCGGCCTCCAGCCCCTGGTAGGCGGGCGGGATCATCTTGTCCTTCGCCGGAAGGTTCACCCAGAGCTGGATACCGTGGAAAAGGCCACCTGAGACGACGAGCTCCTCGGGCGGCGTCTCTATGTGCAAGATTCCTCCGCCTGCGGTCATCCATTGCGTCGCGCCGTTGGTGATGAGACCACCGCCCCCGTTCGAGTCCTGGTGGGCAAAAGTTCCATCGATCATGTAGGTCACCGTCTCGAACCCGCGGTGGGGGTGCCAGGGGGTTCCCTTCGGCTCACCTGGCGCGTAGTCGACCTCGCCCATCTGGTCCATGTGCACGAAAGGGTCCAGCTCGCGCATGCTCATTCCGGCGAAGGCCCGGCGTACCGGGAATCCTTCGCCCTCTAGAGCACTTGGTGCCGTGGTCACCGACCTCACAGGGCGTTCGATCGCCAGAGCCGGGTCGGGAACGGGGATTCTCGGCAGTCCCGACAGGTCACTGACAGTTACAGCAGGCATTGGAACCCCCTCATCGACAGGTCACATCACGGACGTTCGCAAATGTACACACCGGCTTTTCTCAGCTGGGTACGCCCGGTAACTGGCCGACATCGCGGATGCTCTCCTTGGCAAGGTCGACCACTTGGTCTGCGTGACCGTGCCAGACGAGCTTTGCGGTCGCCTTGGCGAAGCCCTTGGCCTCCTCCCAAGTCGGGTATTGGGGGAGCCCAGCGGCGAGCCCGGCCGTGCGGATCGAGACCAGTGCTGGACCGGGGTGGGCGAACGCCCGAGTCACGGCTCCAGCTACGTCGTCGTGGCGCTCCACGCCAATCCCGAGGATCCCGTAAGCGTCGGCAAGCTTCGCGAAATCAGGGTTCTTGAGATCTGTCTCGAAGGGCTCGAAGCCTTCTGCGAGCATCTCCCAGTGCACCATGTCAAGCAAGCCGTTGTCGAAGACGACGAGTTTGATCGGCAGGTCGTAGGTGGCGATCGTGCTCAGGTCTCCGAGCAGCATCGTGAGTCCACCGTCGCCGCACATTGCGACCACTTGGCGAGCTGGGTAGGCGAGTTGCGCCCCGATCGCCTGGGGCATGGCGTTGGCCATCGAGCCGTGGTTGAACGACCCGATCAGGCGCCGACCGGCGGTCATATGCAGGTAGCGACAGGCCCAAACCGCGGACATCCCCGTGTCGGGAATGAAGATGGCGTCCTCCGAGGCGAGACGGTCGAGTGTCGACGCAACGAACTCAGGGTGCACCGGCGACTGTCCGCCGGAATGGCGGACGTAGATTTCCAGCTTGCGCCGGGCCTGTTCGTGAAGCCTCTGGGCTGCACGCAGATGCGAGTCGTCGCTCTTCTCGGCGACCCGCTCGGAAAGGGCGCGCAGAGTGAGCGCAGCATCTGCCGCGACGCCGTAGTCGAGCCGGGACCGGCGTCCGAGGTGCTCCGGGCGTGAGTCGATCTGGACGATCGTCCTGTTCTCGGGGATGAACTGGCGGTAAGGAAAGTCCGTGCCGACGAGAAGCAGCAGGTCAGCGTCCTGCAGGGCCTTGGTGCAGCCGCCGAAACCGATCAGCCCGGTGAGGCCGACGGCGTAGGGATTGTCGTGCTCGATCCACTCTTTGCCCCGCAGCGTATAGCCGACCGGAGCCTTGATGCGCTCCGCCAGCTGGAGGACCTCGGCGTGCGCGCTTTGGACCCCGGCTCCGCAGTAGATCGTGACCCTGGCGTGTCTGTCGATCAGCTCGGCAACGGACTCGACGTCGCTACGGGCCGGCGCGTATGCCGGAGGCTCGAAGTTGAAGCTGTGCGGCTCCAGGGCGTGCAGGCCTGTGTCCAGTTCCGCGGTGTCACCTGACATCGCGACCACGGCGACGCCCCGGCGCGCGATGGCGTGCTGGAACGCGATCTCGAAGATCCGCGGGGCCTGTTCTCGCCTCGAGCAGCACGCGTTGTAGACGCTGCAGCTGGCAAACACGGTGTCGGGGTCGGATTCCTGAAAGTACGAGCCGCCCACCTCTGCGCTGGCAATGGTCGAGGCGAGCGCGAAGACCGGGGCGCGGGTCTTGTTTGCGTCGTAGAGCCCGTTGAGCAGGTGCAGGTGACCGGGACCCGCCGATCCGGCGCACATCGTGACTCGGCCCGTGAGCTGAGCCTCGGCTCCCGCCGCCCACGCGCCGACCTCTTCGTGGCGTACATGTACCCAGCGCAGCTTCCCGTTGTGCCGTATCGCATCCCCGATCGGATTCAGGCTGTCGCCGATCACGCCGTAGACGCGCTCTACCCCGGCACGGACTGCTGTTTCCACCAGCGCGTCGGCAACAGCCAGAGCCATGGGACCCCCCTAGGACAGCACGCTGGCACGGAGCCGAGCGGGTTGGGCGACACCGTCCAATAGTGTCGTGGACTACGTAATTTATGGCGGCTGGTGACCTGCCACAAGCCTCAGCTCGGAGATGGACCGCTGGGCTCAGAGCCTTGCTGCTCCGAGAAAGCCAAGCTGTTTCAGCAGATGTGTCGTGCCGCCGCCCTCGTGGCCGTTGAAGCTGTACACGGCGATGTCCTTCGGACCGGCGTAGTGGTTGAATGCTGCGAAGACGGTTGACGGGGGCGTGACGTCGTCGAGCAGACCGACGGAGAACAGTGCCGGGACTGCACAGCGTTTGGCGTGGTTCACGACATCGATGTAAGAGATCGTGCAGAACACCTGTTCCACCTCGTCTTGGCGGACTCGGCAGTACTGAGCAAGCTCGCCGTACGGCATGCTCGCGGTGATCTCGGCTGCTCGACGTGGATAGGCGAGGAAGGGGACGTCGGGCAAGGTCGCGGACACGCCTTCGGCCAGGTGCGCCGCGGCGAGGGCAAGTCCTCCTCCTTGACTGACGCCGGTTGTGACGATCGGCAGGCCGTCGAGCTCAGGGTGACGCCGGGCCGCGTCGACGGCCCGGGCGGTGTCCACGAACAGTCTCGTGTAGTAATAGGCGCGAGGATCCCCTACACCTCGAGTGAGGAAGCCCGGAGTGCTCGGCTGGCCCCCGTCACCGAGATCGCTGGTCTCCGCCCCCCGCCAGGTGCCGCCCTGGCCACGGGTGTCCATGATGAGGTGCGGGTAACCGGCGCTGCTCCACCTGAGCCAGTCGAGCGGGTTGCCGCGGCCTCCGCCGTAGCCGATGTACTCGACGATCACCTTCTCATTCGGGACCAGTTCGTGGGGAATGAGTAGCCACGCCTTGATCGGGTCACCGCCATGGCCAGCGAAGGTCACGTCAAAGACCCGGGCATGGCGGACGGCGGTATCCACAAGGGTGAACACCGCGTCGACGTCGCGGGATCGGGCGTCGTCGATCTCGCGGGTCCAGAACTCGTCGAAGTCGGGAGGCTCCTCGACCTCGGGTCGATAGTGACGAAGTTCGGCAAGGGGCAGATCGACGAACAAGGTATTCCGTCCTCTCGTAGCTCATTTGGGAACCACTCGGCTCGGAATCGCCAATGCCCCGGCGGCTTGCCGAGAAGAGGCACACCGGGGACCGGCCGAGCCATGCGGACAAGCCTCGCACGCCGCCACTTGGCTGCGCAGCCGCCGGGTGCTATTCATGGACTGTCGCAGGACTCCCGTGTCGTCAGAGCCCTGAGAACTGCCTGCGAGGCGACAACGTTGCGAGGTAGAAGGATGATTCTCAGGGCTGCAGTGGTCGGTCACATTTGCGCCGACCTGTGTCCGGAGCTGGGTGGCGACGAGCAGATCATCCCCGGTGCGATCGTCGAGGTCGGACCGCTGACGGTGCGCCCCGGCGGCTGCGTGGCCAACACCGGGCGTGACCTGGGCTTGCTCGGCGCACCCGTCCAGCTGGTGGCCGACATCGGAGACGACGAGTTGGGATCGAGCCTCGTTCACATGCTGAGCGAGTCCGGGCTCGACTGTCAGGGCATCCGCCGTGTCCGTGGTGCGGCGACGTCGTACTCGTTGGTGTTCGAACCGCCCGGGAGAGACCGGGCATTCTGGCACCACGTTGGCGCTAACGCCTCGTTCGACGGTGCGCGCGTCACGCCGGAGAAGGTCGACCTGGTCCATATGGGCTACCCGGCGGTTCTCCCGGCGATGTACGCAAGCGGGGGTGCGCCGTTGAGGTCGTTGCTGGCACGGGTCCGACGAGCCGGCGCGACGACGTCTGTCGACCTGTCGACGATCGCCGCGGGCTCGCCGGCGGCTCGTGTCGACTGGGGGGAACTGTTGGCCCGGACGGTGCCGCTCGTGGACGTGCTGTCACCGAGCGTCGATGACGTCGTGAGCGCGCTCCGAATCGCCAAGCCGGCATCTCCTGGGGAGACAGGAGAGCTTGCGCGCCACGTTCTTGGCCTGGGTGCTGCTGTGGTGCTGCTGACCGACGGCGCGAGAGGGATGCATCTGCTCACCGCCGACGCCGATCGGTTTCACCAGGCCGGCCGCTGCTTCGCCGGAGGAGCAGGGGAGTGGGCGGACAGGGAATTCTTCCTGCCTGCCAGCACGGGTCGCCATGTCGTGACGACCGGTGCCGGCGATGCTGCCACCGCCGGCTTGTTGTACGGGGTCCTGGCTGGCAAGTCAGCCGGGAAGGCCGCGTCGATCGCCACGAAGTTTGCCGCCTTCAAGGTTGACGGAGGCGAACCATCGTCGTTCTCTGCCTAGGAGGGATCCAGCCTCTCAGGCCTGATGTTCTCTTTCGCGCTTGCGCTGGCGGGCCCTTGCCCGGTCAAAAAGATGTCCCGGTCCGGCCGGTCGAGCCCCTGGCCGTTGGCTGACGGCGTCCGTCAGCTGTGGACCAGTGCGTGCAGCTCGGAAAGGAGACGGGCCGCCTCGTCCGGCGGTCTTCCCCACAGCTTGCGGCCGATCACGATTCCGCTCATTCCGTCCTCGACTGCTCTTTTCACGAGCGCCACCACCTCGGCGCTCGAGGCCCTGTCGCCGCCGCCCATCAGCACGACCGGGACGCCGGCGTCCTCGCACCAGGCTCGCAGCACGGCGTCGTCGCCCGGGTGGGCGATCTTCAAGATGTCCGCGCCGATCTCGGCGGCGACTCTGCAGCCATGGGCCGCCACCGCTACCGCCTCCGGGCCGGTCGTCTCGAACGCCATCGGCTCGACCATGACGGGAAGGCCGAAGCGGTCTGCGTCCTCCACGACGCCCGCAACGAGCGCCGCGGTCGTTGCCCGCTCCGATGACGGCACGTCCCAGGGCATCAAGATCTTGACTCCGTCGACACCGAGAGCGGCCGCAGTCTCGACACTTGTCATCAAGCGGTGGTCACCGCTGCCCGCGTCGCGCCAGTAAACGTCCATGGTCAAGATCCGCGCCGGAGCCGAACGGCGTCCGAAGAGCTCAGCCGAGCGGCGAAGCACGCCGGGACCGAGCAGGAAACCGTCACACGGCGCGTCGAAGAAGCGCCGCAGCGTAGCCATGGGATCCTCCAGCCCCGGGACTCGGCCGAGGATCGAGCCGTGGTCGAGCGGCACGATGACACAACGCCCGTCGTCCCCGAAGATGCGTCGCAAGCGCGCCGCCTTGCCCGCTTGGCGTGGTGAAGGTACTGCATCGATCTCAGTCACAACTTTCAGTCTGACACGTGCTGCCCAGGACGGCCTATGCCGGCGTCCGTAGGCGAGGCGACGGCTTTGCCGGCCACGGAGCGCGTGCGTCCTTGACCCAGCTCAAGGCATGTACCTATCATGACTCGCGTTTACGAAAAGGTTTTCCGCTGAGTGCTCGCAGTGCTGATCGAGCCGAGAGGATGGCTACGTGAGCGCGGGACCTGTACAACCAGTCGAGCGGAAGTTGCTTGCTCTGCAGCCGATTCTCCACGGCGCCGTCGAGATCATCGGCGGATTCTGGGGCGCGAGGCAGTGCCTTAATCGTACCGTGACGATCCCCTACGGGATGAGGATGCTCGAGGAGAGCGGCACGATCGAGAACCTGCGCCTCGCAGCCGGGAGATCACGCGCCGAGTACCGGTTGCCCCTGTTTCGCGACTCGGACCTGTACAAGCTGCTGGAGGCGATCGCCTGGGAGCGGGCGCACGGCCGCGAGGCCGACCAGGAGAGTTTTTTCGCCTCCTGCGCAGAAGTCATTGCCGCGGCTCAGGAGGCGGACGGATACGTCAACTCCTACGTACAGGTCGTCGAGGAAGGCCGCCGATTCGGCAATCCGGCGATGGGTCACGAGCTCTACTGCGCGGGCCATCTGATACAGGCCTCGGTGGCCGACACGCGTACCTGCGGGGGTCGAGGCGCCCTCGCGGGTATTGCGAACCGCTTCGCGTCCCTGCTCGTCGACGAACTCCGCTCTGAGCACGCCGACTACGTGCCCGGTCATCCGGAGATCGAGACCGCCCTCGTCGAGCTGTACAGGACGAACGGTGACGGCCGGCTCTTGGACCTTGCGGCCGATCTCATCGGACGCCGCGGTCACGCCACTTTGAGCTGGCACATGTTCGGACCGTCGTATTTTCAAGATGACGTTCCCTTCGAGGAGGCGACAAGCATCCGGGGCCACGCCGTGCGCGCTCTCTACCTGCTGGCCGGGGCGACCGACCTCTACACGGAGACGGGTCGGCCGAGGCTTCTGACCTCGATCCTCGCCCAGTGGCGGGACATGGTCTCGACGAAGACCCACCTGACAGGCGGGATCGGCTCGAGGCACAAGGACGAGGCTTTCGGGGACGCCTACGAGCTCCCCCCGGACCGGGCCTACTGCGAGACCTGTGCAGCCATCGCGTCGATCATGTGGAACTGGCGTTTGTTGCTCGTTACCGGAGAGGCTGTCTACGCCGAGCTCATGGAGCGCACTCTTTATAACGGCTTTCTCGCCAGTGTCGGCCTCGACGGCTCGAGCTTCTTCTACGTCAATCCCCTGCAGTCCCGGGAGCCTCACAGGCGACAGGCTTGGTACGACTGCGCCTGCTGCCCGCCCAACATCATGCGCTTGCTGGCGAGCCTCGAACACTACGTGGCGACGCGAACAAACGAAGGTGTGCAGCTGCATCAGTACCTGTCGGGCCGGATCCGCGCCGAGCAGGGCAGCATCGGCGCGCTCGAGCTTGCTGTGACCACCGGCTATCCCTTCGACGGCACTGTCGCGATACGGGTCGTGGCCGCGCCCAGCGTTTCCCAGGAGATAGCGCTACGCGTTCCGACTTGGGCCGACGGCGCTCGCTGCACGCTCAATGGGCGTCTTATGACTACCGAGCCATGCGAGAAGGGCTACATCCGGCTCCACCACGAGTGGTCGGCCGGGGACGAGATCGTGCTCGATCTCCCCCTCCAGGTCCGCACCGTCGCCGCTGCCAAGGAGATCGACGCCGTTCGCGGTTGTGTGGCCTTTGAGCGCGGCCCCCTTGTCTATTGCATCGAGGGGATAGACCTTCCCGAGGCCGTGAACCTGCGTGCCATCACGGTGGATGTCTCGGCAAGCCCGAGAGAGCAGCCGGGCTTTGCCATCTCCACCGACAACGTCGTCGCCCTGCACCTCGACGGCCGCGTGCACGACATGGTTTCCCCATCGGGCTGGCCGTATGGCGAGTTCAGTCGAGACGGCGCCGGAGTGTCGTCGATCGCCAGCTGGAATCAGGCGGCGGGGCGCCCCCTCGAGGTGCGCGCCACGCCCTACTACGTATGGGGGAACCGGGGCGCTACATCCATGCGTGTCTGGATCCCGCAGGACTCGGCCTTTGCAGAAACCAGGCCAAACCAGCCGGCAGAGAAGGTAATGCCCATTGACTATCGGTCAGTGCAGGCGTAGCTTAGGAAAATTGACGAAAAGGTTTTCGTCCCATTACGGAAGCCTGCTGGTCGTCTCTACTACAGGAGGGTTCGTCATGCGGAAGAAATATTGGAGGCCCATTGTGGCAGCGGCCGCGATGGTGACGGTGCTGTCGATAACGGGGATCTCGGCTATGTCGGCCGGGGCGAGCGCGAGGGTGGCGAGGACCAGCCCGACCTTCGGTGTCAATGCGACGGGGACCGTGGAGTTCTGGGCCAGGGACGCCACGAGCTCTGCCGCGGTCGTGTTGGTGCCGGAGTTCAACAAGACGCACAAGAACTTGAAGATCGTGCTGCACCTGACTTCGCCCAACGACGACACGAGCCAGCTCGCGACATCGATCCGCGCCGGTGACCCACCGGACCTCGTCGGGTTGAACGACATCGACGTCCCGGAGTTCGCGCACGAGAACGCCCTCCTCAACATCACGAAGTACGTGAACGCCCTGCCGTACAAGTCCGCGCTTAGCCCCGGCCACCTGGCGCTCGCGACGATCGGGAACCAGTACTACGGGGTGCCATACCTCTCCGACCTGTCGGTGCTTTGGTACAACAAGGTGCTGTTCAAGAAAGCTGGCATCAGCGGTCCGCCGACGACGTTCGCCGATATCGCGAAAGACGCCAAGCTGATCACCGCCCTCAGCACGCCGTCCAAGCCCGTCTACGGCCTGTCGTTCGCGGGCGACTGCCAGGGCTGCCTCGGTTTCGTGATGCTCCCCGACATCTGGGCGAGTGGCCAGCACCTGATCAAGGGCCCGCTCGGCCACCAGACCGCGAACATTCTCCACAACCAGCCACTCAAGGCGTTGCTCAGCGTCTATGCGCAGATCTGGGCCAGCAAGGAAGCCCCGGCCGATTCCCAGACCCAGAACGGCCCAACTTGGGGTCAGGACTTCGGCAAGGGCAACATCGGCATGCTGCCGGGTGACTACGGTTTCTTCAATACGTACCTCAAGGAGGGCCTGCCCGCCTCCTCGTTCGCCGATGTGCCGCTCCCGAGCGAATACGGCGGCCACGGGAGCACCTTCGACGGCGGCGACGACTTCGTGATCCCAGCGGGCGCCAAGAATCCCTCAGGCGCGTGGGAAGTTGCGCAGTGGTTCCTTTCCAAGGCGGTGCAGCTCCAATATGCGCCCAATGGCGAGTCGCCGGTGCGCAGCGACATCATCACGCCCTCGTACG
>JBKQMT010000172.1:0-5361 GCA_052146595.1 Acidimicrobiales bacterium | reverse complement strand
ACCAGGTGGTCCAGCGTGCCGCCTAGCGGCCAGCCACCTCCAGGGTCCCGCAAGGTTGACTACTCATGAATTGGACCACCTCCTTTCTCTGGTGGCCCCTAATGTACTGGCACTCGGACACCAATGTGCGCACCGCTCAGCCGAAGGGCCACCAGCCCCGTTTCCGGACCGCCGGCCGCCGGGACTCCGGCCGGCGCGACAGCTTCGGCCCCGGATGCGGCAGGTCGCTCGTCAGCTCGTAGAGGTCGACCAGGGTCTCGGCGACGAGGGCGAGCTCGACCCGGCGCTGCAGCTCCTCAAGGCTGAGCCGGCCCTCGGCGTAGTGATCGTGCAGCTCGGCGGCAAAACGTTCCCGATCCGCATCCGAGGCCCGCGGCCCATCCGGCCGGCCGCCTTTCGCGCCTGCGCCCACGGGCGCGGACTTTAGTCTGTCTCCAGATCGGTCCCCTCCCGGCGAGGCTCCAAGCCGCCCGGCGGGAAGCCAAGGAGGCAACGAGCCATGCACTACGAGGACGAACAGGTCGAGATCCACAAGCTCGTCGTCGGCCCCTTGGACAACAACGTCTTCGTTCTGCGCTGCCGGCAGACCGGCGAGGCCCTTCTCGTCGACGCCGCCAATGAGCACGAGCAGCTCTTGGAGCTCTGCCGGGAGCTCGGAGTGCGCAAGATCGTCGAGACCCACGGCCATTGGGACCACATCCAGGCCGTGCCCCAGCTGCGCGAGGCCGGCTATGAGGTGGCGGTGCGCGCCGAGGACGCCGCCATGCTCCCCTCCTACGACCTCCTCCTCGACGACGACGAGCTGCTCGAGGTCGGCCGGCTGCGGCTGCGGACGATCCACACCCCCGGCCACACCCCCGGGTCGATGTGCTTTCTTATCGAAGGCTCACCAGTGCTGCTCTCGGGCGACACGCTCTTCCCGGGCGGCCCTGGCAACACCGCCTCCGAGATCGGGGACTTCCCCACCATCATCGAGTCGATCGAGCGACGCCTCTTCGTGCCCCTGGCGCCGGGAACGATCGTGATGCCGGGCCACGGCCTGGACACCACCATCGGCACCGAGCGCCCCCATCTCGACGAATGGGTCGCGAGGGGGTGGTAAGGCAATATTTTCCCCTACGGACGTAGTGGTAATCGCCGGGCGCGTCTAACATGGAGGGCGTGCCGGAAGGAACTGCGACCGCGCAGGCCCAGCGTGCCCCACAAGCCCAGCGTGCCCCACAAGCCCCACAAGCCCCGCCTGCCCCTGAGGACCTCGGGGCGCCGGGAGGACCCGCACCAGGCCCCGCCGCCGGCGAGGTGCTGAGGATCGAGGACCTCCGCGTCGAGGTCGAGGACCACGAGATCCTGCGCGGCGTCGACCTCGTCGTCGAGCAGGGCGAGCTGCACGCCCTCATGGGCCCCAACGGCTCGGGAAAGTCGACCCTCGCCAACACCCTCGCCGGCAACCCCGGCTACCGGGTGACGAGGGGACGGATCGTGTTCCGGGGCGAGGAGATCACGAGCTGGGCACCCGATGCTCGGGCCAGGGCGGGAATGTTTCTCGCCTTTCAGTACCCCGAGGAGATCCCGGGCGTGCCGGTGTCGCAATTCCTCCGCCAGGCGGTCTCTGCCCGCCGGGGCAAGGACATCTCGGTGCTCGAGGTCCGGGTCGCCCTCATGGAGTGGATGCAGCGCCTCGACATGGACCCCTCCTTCGCCAGCCGCTACCTGAACGAGGGGTTCTCCGGGGGCGAGAAGAAACGCAACGAGATCCTCCAGATGGCCATGCTCGAGCCCGAGGTCGCCATCTTGGACGAGACCGACTCCGGACTCGACGTCGACGCCCTGCGCATCGTCGCCCGCGGGATCGAGGAGGTCCGCCGCGTCCGCCCGGCCCTCGGCATCGTGCTCGTCACCCACTACCGCCGCATCCTCGAGGAGCTGCGCCCCGACCGCGTGCACGTGATGCTGGACGGGCGCATCGTCGAGAGCGGGGGTCCCGAGCTGGCGGAGCGCCTCGACCGCGAGGGCTACGAGGCGCTGCGGCCATGACCTCGACCGTCGAGGCCGGCTCGCTCGACATCGCCACCCTGCGCAGGCAGTTCCCCCTCCTCGGCCAGGAGTCGCACGGCAGGCGTCTCGTCTACCTCGACTCGGCGGCCTCCTCCCAGCGCCCCCGGGCCGTGCTCGAGGCCATGGACCACTACTACGAGACGACCCATGCCAACGTGCACCGCGGCGTCTACGCCATCGCCGAGGAGGCCACCCGCCAGTTCGAGGCGGCCCGGCACGCCACGGGCCGGTTCATAAACGCCCCCCATCCGAGCACCGAGATCGTGTTCACGAAGAACGCCACCGAGGCCTTGAACCTCGTCGCCCACTCCTACGGCCGGCATCTCCTCCCCGAGGGCAAGGCCATCTTGCTCACCGAGCTCGAGCACCACGCCAACCTGGTGCCCTGGCTCATGCTCGCCGCCGAGCGCGGCACCGAGCTGAGATACATCCCCGTCGGCGACGACTACCGGCTCGAGTTGTCCGACCTCGACCGCCTGATCGACGGCGTCGGCCTCGTCGGGGTCTCGTGCATGTCGAACGTCCTCGGCACGATCAACGACCTCGGCCCCATAGTGGCCGCGGCGCACGCCGAGGGCGCTGTCGTCGTCGCCGACGGCTCCCAGATCGTGCCCCACCGCCCCGTGGACGTGCGAGCGCTCGGCGTCGACTTCCTCGCCTTCACGGGCCACAAGATGCTCGGGCCGACCGGCATCGGGGTGCTGTGGGGACGCGAGGAGCTGCTCGATCGGATGCCGCCGTTCCTCGGTGGCGGCGAGATGATCCGGGACGTGCGCCTCGACGGTTTCGTCCCCAACGACCTGCCCTGGAAGTTCGAGGCCGGCACGCCGCCGATCGCGGAGGCTGTCGGCTTGCACGCCGCGGTCGGTTTCCTCGAGGCTGTGGGCATGGAGCGGATCGCGGCGCACGAGGTAGAGCTCACCTCGCGTGCCATCGAGCTGCTCACCGCCCGCCACGGTGACGACCTGCGCATCTTCGGGCCGCCTGCCGATCCCAAAGGGCGCGGGGGCGTGCTCTCGCTCGGCTTTCGCGACATCCACGCCCACGACCTCGCCCAGATCCTCGACGCCGAGGGCATCTGCGTGCGGGCGGGCCACCACTGCGCCAAGCCCCTCATGCGCCGCCTGGGCGTCACGGCGACGGCACGAGCCTCGTTCTACCTCTACAACGGCGAGGACGACATCGCCGCGCTCTCGGACGCGCTCGAGGTCGCAGCAGCATTCTTCGGCTGAGACACGCCGACTGACATAGGAGCCACAACACCGCCATGGCCGGCCTTGAAGACCTTTACCGCGAGATCATCCTCGACCACTACCGCTCGCCTCGCAACCGTGGTGAGCTCGAAGTCCCACCTGCCCACCGCGTGGAGGGGTTCAACCCGCTCTGCGGCGACGAGGTCGTCGTCTACCTCGAGGTCAACGACGGGGTCGTCACGGACCTGCGCATCTCCGGCCAGGGATGCTCCATCAGCCAGTCGTCCGCATCGATGATGTCGGCCTCCGTGAAGGGCCGCCCCGTCGGGGAGGCACGCAAGCTGATCCGCTCCTTCAAGGCGATGATGTCGATCCACGAGCACACCTTGGGCGGGGACGAGGCCGAGGACCACGAGGAGGCCGAGACCGTGAATCCCGAGGACCTCGGCGAGCTGGCCGCCCTCCAGGGCGTCGTCAAGTTCCCCGTGCGCATCAAGTGCGCCACCCTCTCGTGGAACACCCTCGCCCAGGGGCTCGACGAGATCGCCGCCGGCGTGCAGCCCGGCGGCTGAGCCGTAGCGGCCGGGCGGCGCTGAGCCGCAGCGCGGGGCGGCTGAGCCGGAGCGCGGGGCGGCTGAGCCGGAGCGGACGCCGCCCGGTCAGGAGCGCTCTTGACCCGCGGGGGGTCTGTCGCGCAGGGCCTCGGCGAGCTCGTGGCGCCCGGAGATCCCGAGCTTCTCGTAGGCCCGCTGCAGATGGCTCTCCACGGTCCGCACCGAGAGATACATGTCGCGGGCGATCTCCTTGTTGGTGCGGCCGGCAGCAGCCTGCAGGGCAGCACCGAGCTCGCCAGGTGTAAGGCGCACACGGGCCGTGATCGTTTCTACGGCGGCCGTTGAGGCCCCTTCGCAGCGGGCCAGCAGTCGCATCGCTCTCTGCTCGGCAGCGGCAGCCTCCCGTTGCTTGCCGGCACGGCGGAGGAGGACGGCCCCTTCGGCACTGGCTTCGGCCGCATAGAGGTTGGCTCCCAGTTCCTCGAAGACAACGGAGACTTTCGCGAGGTCCTTGCTGTCCCGGCCCGCCAGTGCCTGGGCGTAGGCGGCGCGGGCCGCCACCAGATCACCGTCCACCTCCTCGGCCAGAGCACCGAGGCGCGCGGCCACCTGACTGGCGTGGCCGAGGCGAGCCAGGCCGTGCAACGCCCTCGCCGCGCCGATGAGGTCGCCCACCTCCTGACCCAGGTCGGCCGCCGCCTCGAGTTGGCGGCGTGCGGCCGGGAGGTCGCCGGCCGCAAAGGCAGCCGCGGCCCGAGCCTGGAGGAGGTCCGCCTCGTTCGGCAGCACCGGGGGGAGCCCGAGAGCATCCAGCGCGGCGAGTGTCTCGGCCGCCTGGTCGGCCTGGCCGGCGATCGCCAGCGATTGGGCGGCGGCGGCGTAGGCCCAGCGGGCGGCGAACGGGCGGCCCAGCTGCATGAAGAGGGTGTAGGACTCGCTCGCCCGGAGGAAGGCGCTGTGGGGCCGTCCCTGCTCGATGTGCAAAGCCGCCAGCGAGGCGGCGACGATCGCTCTCGCTTCGGCCGTCGGTTGACCGACGACCAGGTCGTTGGCCCGGGTGAGGAGCTGTTCGGCCTCCGCGAGGCGGCCGGCGTAGATGAGAGGAAGGGCCATGTTCCCGAAAAGGCTCCACTGATCACCCCTCTCGTCCGCGGAGACCTCCTCGCGGTCGGTGGGACTGAGCAGCGCCAGGGCGTCGTCCAGGCGACCGAGCCGGGTCAAGCAGTAGCCGATGACGGCGTGCGTGCCTGCAGGCGGCCCCGATCCGTGATGCTCGATGAAGTTCGATCCCGCCTCCACTGTGGCTCGCGGTCCGCTGCTCAAGCTCATGACATAGAGGCGACGGGCAGACAGCTCGTCGCGCCAGAAGGGATCGGTGACACCATCGGCGACATCGTCGATGAGCCGGAAGTCGGCCCGGCCGCGGAGGAAATAGGAGTTGTCGAAGCGGACGATGGCGACCCGGGCCCGCTCGGCGTCGCTGCCCGCCTTTGTCGCCAGGACGGCCAGCTCGCCCTCGGCCTGTTCCGGCCGGCCCTGGAAGTGGGCCGCCTCGGCGG
>JBKQMT010000171.1:0-2780 GCA_052146595.1 Acidimicrobiales bacterium | reverse complement strand
CGAACGAATATCAAGCCACATCGTGTATACATTGGCGGCATGCTGTCTACGATGCCAAGGCTCGGAACCATGATCCAACTCGCTACCAGGTGGCGCCATGATAGAGCTGGGCGATGCGCTACGTGTTCTTGGGATCAGTGAGCCAGGTGACGACCTCTTGTACGCGATCCAGACCTTGAACGAGCTGATCCATGACAATGAGCACTATCAGGCCGGAGGCCGGTCGGATCTCGTTGATGAGGACTACGGGCACGACCTCAATGCACTAGCTGGTCGGCTGGGTGTTAGTTACAAAGGAAGGCCAATGGACGCCGCACGCGTCGATTCCGACCGAAAGGAACTGGTTGTCGGCACGAATTTCTTGAGCGACAGCCTCGTTATCTTGCCGCGGCGCGTTGCCGAGCATCTCGCGGAGTTGTACTCGGCCCTAGCTTGTTCGACCTGGGGCGAACTGCGAGAGAACTCCAGCGCCGAGATCTACGGGGAGGTTCTGGGCCAGGCCGGCTACGGCTCGCTCGACGAATTTATTTCGAGGATGGACATCGGCATGCCAATTCCCGGGGCGCGAGCAAACGCGTTCCGTGCCTTCGTGGAGAGGATCGGCAAACCTTTACCGCCTGATGATGAGCCTTTCAGTGCGGAACACGACATCGGTTCATACGTCGATGGTGATTTTCCTCCTGCCCCAGGGCTTCTCATGCTTGGCTACCTCCCGAAAGAGGTAATCGAGCAGTTTGGACACGTATACGAAACGGTCTTCAATGGGACTTACGTTGACTTCCCGTCGGGTCAACGGGATGAGATCCTTGCCATGCTTGAGCGTCGTGGCTATCACTGCATCGAAGATCAAACGTTGATCAACCGCGCGGATCGGTCGTAGCTTTGAACATCGTCGCGATTCGCCATCCCTCACATTTGGCGACGGATGGAACGCCCCTATCAGCCAGACGGAGATGGCCGATCTGACTGTCATCTGGAACCAGCGAGACCGATTCGTGCAATCTGTCGCCCTGCTCGAGGGAAAGCTCCGACTGATCGCCGAGCGCGACCAACCTCCGGACTACATCGTCGTGGTCATATCCGATGAGCTGTTGCGCCGTTGCGGAGTCGCCGACTACTTCGACAAAGCCGCCGGGACGGTACACCGTGACCTTCGACGCGCGGTCAAGGCCGCCGCGATGAAGTACCGGATACCGACGCAGCTCCTCCGCGAATACGTCATCCAGGGGCGCGACCCCACTTCACCAGCGAAGATCGCCTGGAACTTCTTCACCGGCCTCTACCACAAGCGGGAGGGTTTCCGTGGACTCCCACCGGTCTGGCGGCTGACTTGTGTTTCGTTGGCATCTCTTTTTACCGACGCATTGGAACTCACAACCACACGCTGCAGACCAGCCTCGTGCAGGCATTCGACGAGCATGGGGATGGCCTCATCCTCAGAGGTCACGAGTCCGAGTGGAATCCCGAGACGGAAGGAAGCCGGTCCCCTCACCTGAGTGAGCAGCAGAGCAGCCAGCTCATCGATCTCGTGCTCGAGCGTTACGAGAGGGAGACCGGGACACGGCCGACCCGTGTCGTCGTCCAGAAGACGTCGCGCTACTGGCTAGCCGAGCAAGCGGGTTTCGTTGAAGCGCTAAAGCCGCGGACTGCTCGCTACGACCTGCTGGCCCTCGACGGCCGCCAGAGCCACGTGCGATTGATTACGGCGAGCAAGTACCCACCGTTACGTGGTACGCGTTTTTGTGTCGGTGACCTTGATTTTCTATACACCACGGGTTTCATTACGAGCCTGAACGAGTTCCACGGTATGCACGTCCCCTCCCCGGTCAGGATCGCCGACCACATCGGCCAAGATACATCCAGGAGGCAGCTACTGGCTGAGTTGCTGACGCTGACGAAGCTCAACTGGAACTCGGCCGGTTTTGCCGGGAAGTTGCCCGTCACGCTCCGGTTCGCGGAGTTAGTGGGAGACATTCTGAAGGAGATCCCAGCTGACCGCGAGCCGCTTCCGCAGTTCAAGTTCTATATCTGAGCGCGACTCAGCCGCGCGGTCCCCTCATCAAGAGGGCGACGTTCTGAGCGCGCGGGTCTCTCCCCGTCTGTTGTTCCCTTGTTGTTCCAACATGGCTTGACGGGCTCCGTGCAGTCCCCAGGAAGCGGCGACCTGGCATCCACGATGCCACCATCTCGCTCGGCGCCCGCGGCGTCGTACGTTCGTGCCGAGTGTCCACCGGACCTGAACCCGCGACACCGGCGGTTACAATTACGAGTCCACGCGATGTGGGTTTTATCTGCGGACTCATCGAGACCTGTGGATAACTCCCGTGTGGTCGTCGCACTGATCATGTGCTCACAGCACTGCTTGGTTTTCGCGGCTCCGGTACGGACCATTTGCGAGGAACGGTAGGTAACGCGGTAGTCACAGGCGGCAGCGTCTGGGCGATCGCATCGTCCACCCATGACGGAGGTCCGCAGATGCTCTGGCAACATGAAGAGAGTGCCACGCCCAGCGCCGACGAGCCGGTCCGAGCCGGTGCCGTAGACAGGCCCCGTCCTCGCGTCGCGCACTGGCTCGACGACCTGATCGACGAGGTCGGCCACGACCCACGATCGGAGTACCTCGAGACCTTCTGGCTCCTTGTGTCTGGGCAGCGGTCACCGCAAAGTCCGCGTCTCAGCGCCTCCCGCTGCACCCGCCGATCCCGGCAGATGAGTCGAACAAAGGGGCCGTCCGCACCGCGACACACGACATGCAAGGTCCGACGTGACTGACCGCTGGC
>JBKQMT010000170.1:0-37843 GCA_052146595.1 Acidimicrobiales bacterium | reverse complement strand
GAACCCCACCGACGCCAATCGCGTCGCCAGACATCAAGGTGCGAACCCATGACGGATACCTCCTACTGGAGCCGTTCGCCCCAATCGTAAGAGTCCACCTATCGCGTTGGCGCGATGCTGTTGGATCAGACGGATGACCGGAGGAACCTAGATGGCGAAGGCACAGGGAACGTTCATCGTTCGTACGTGGGCAGGAGGTAGGGGAGGCACTAACAAGTTTGGATGGGAACTCGTCTCCTCGACGGGCCAGATCATGGCAAAAGCGGAGGATTTTCCCAGCCGAGAAACGGCTGAGAACGCGATTGATTGGCTGAAGAAAAACGCCGCTGAGTGCCCGGTAGAGTTTGTGCCACCTCCGAGCAGAGCACCGAGTCTCGCCTAGAAGGCAGTCCACGCAAACGACGACAGCAACAGAGTCGCCGTCATCGACCATGGAGTCGAGCCGCGTGGTGTACCACTCACCGATCCGAAACTGTCGTCCGCAATCGAGACACCGCAATCCCGGTCGCCAGAACGCACTCGCTGGGGCATGGAACATCTGGCACGCGCCGTAGCGGCAGTCGGGTGAGCCGCAGTAGACGCAACGACCAGTCACGGCTGTTTTCCCTGGTTAGGGGACTTTTGGTGCAGATCACGGAGTTTTGGTGCAAAAACCCTTAGTGGTGCAAAGCCGGGCGCGCTCTGTGGACCGCCACCTCTAGGTCCTCTCCGGCGCCGATGTTCCCGGGGCGACGCGCCCCGCCTGGTAACTACGTTGGCGGGAGCGCAGGCCAGCTCGTCTGCTCAATTGTGCAGCGACCCCCAGGCCAGGGGGGCGGGCCGGGGGTCGTGCACATACGGCTGGCTCAATAACAGGTATCGGCCCGGGCGGCCAACCCTTGAGCAGCTCTTGGAGTGCCGGCCCGCTCAGGCAGCCGGCCCGCTCAGGCAGCCGGCCCGCTGGCGAGCTTCAACGTCGATATACGGCGGACACCCGAGGAGTCCGTCCACCTGAGCTGGACACGGTCGCCCGGGTGGTATCGCTGGATCAGCGTCGAGAGGGCTTCAGGCGAACTGACCGCCTTGCCATTTAGGGACGTGATGACGTCGCCCGGAGTCAGACCCGCTGCAGCGGCCGGGGTGCTCGGCTCCACTTCTTCTATCTCGGCTCCTGACGAGCCAGACTGATTGGCCTCAACCTTTACGCCGAGAAACCCCGTGGCCCCTATGTGCACCGCGGGCGAAGCCTGGCCCGACTTGATCCTCTTCGCAATGGCTATCGCAGTGTCGATCGGAATGGCGTAACCCTGGGCACCTGTCGTTTGGAACGAGAAGCCTGCCGCGGCCGCGGTGTCCATTCCGAGAACTTTCCCTGAGGTGTTGACGAGGGGGCCGCCGGAGTCGCCGGGCTGGATGTCCGAGTTGACCTCGATGAGACCCGTCAGGTTCTCCGGGTTGCCACCGTCCTCCTCCGTCGCCGTGATCGATTGGCCGGTGGCCGTCACCGAGCCTCCCGCCACGCTGGGTGTCCCGCCGACGCCGCCCGCATTCCCGATCGCAACGACGGCCTCGCCCACATGAACAGTGGACGAGTTGCCGATCGAGGCGACCTTGAGGCCCGACGCGCCGTGCAGCTGGAGCAGGGCGATGTCGCTCGAACGGTCATAGCCGACGACAGTCGCACCGTAAACCTGGCCGTTGCCCACGTCGGTCACGCTTATGCTCGTGGCGCCGTCGATTACGTGGTTGTTAGTGAGCACCTCACCAGTCGAGGTCAGGACGATTCCTGTGCCGGCTGCTTCCTCGGCCTCGTATCCGAGCGAGGTGTTCACGTCCACAACGGCAGGGTCGACGTTCGAGGCGATGGCATTCGCGTCCGCCGGGCCGCCCGAGGCGGTGGAGCTCGAGCCCGAGGTGCCCGAGGTGCCCGAGGTGCCGAACGGGAAGCCGCCCGATCCGAACGGGAAGCCGCCCGAGTTGCCCGAAAAAGGAGAGGTCGTCGACGGCTGGGAACCGCCCGCCGAGCCTGGTTGCCAGGCCCAATGACCCACGCTGAACCCGGCCGCCATGGCGATCAAGACCGCCAGCACCACGGCCATGATGGTCGGTCCCCAATGCTTCTTTGGATGCGACGGGGGCGGCCCGTCTGTTTGCGATGGGGGCGGCGAAGCCCAGTACGGCCCCATGGCGTAGAGCCACTGCGATCCGGCACCAGTCCCGCCTGGCATGCCAGAAGGAGGAGGTGGTGGTGGAGGAGGGGGTGGGCTCGTCCATGTCCAGCCACCGTCTCCAATGCCGCTGCCTCCGTCGCCGGCACCACCACCCGAGGTGACTGGCTGTCCTGGGACGACCGGCTCCGGGACGACCGGCTCCGGCTCTACCGGGGTCACCGGCTCTACCGGCGTCACCGGTGATCCCGGGACCGTGGCCGGCACTGACGGCCAGCTGTCCCCGACGGGGGTGGGCTCGCTGTTCTCCTGGTCCTCGTCCATCGTCCTCTCCTCAAGGGACGGTAGCGTCTGCGCAACTAGGTGCCTTCACGCGACTGCGTATATTCATTACAGCCGATTCGTCTGAGGATTCCCTGAGTAGCACCTACGCGGTTGCTGGGAACGCCCGGTGACGGACTGGTTCGACGGACTCGTACTTGGGCTGGGTCGCAGAAAGAAGGACGAAGTCCCTGGCTAGAGTAGAGATCGCTGTGCCTCGCTCCACACCGTCGGTGATGCTCGACGGCCCACCAGGGCCGTCTGCCCTTCCAACGGTCCGGCGCAGCCGGAACCGTCGGGTGATCCTCGCCGTGCTTTGCATCAGCCTGCTCATCGTGAGCCTGGACAACACGATCCTCAACGTGGCGCTGCCGGTGATCGTGCGTGCCATGCACGCTTCGTCCAGCTCGCTGCAGTGGATCGTCGACGCCTATGCCATCGTCTTCGCCGGGCTCCTCCTTGTGGCTGGCAGCCTCGGTGACCGCCTCGGGCGCAAGTGGGTCTTCATGGCGGGATTGCTCATCTTCGCAGCCGGCTCGGCCATGTCCGCCTTTTCCGGCACACCTGATCGGCTCATCGCGGCCCGGGCGTTCATGGGGATCGGCGGGGCGGGCATCATGCCCTCGACTCTTTCGATCCTCACCAACACTTTCACCGAAGCCCAAGACAGGGCACGGGCGATCGGGATCTGGTCCGGCACGACCGGGCTTGGCGTCGCCGTCGGTCCGGTGGCCGGCGGCTGGCTGCTCGCCCACTTCTGGTGGGGATCGGTCTTCCTCGTCAACGTACCGATCGCCCTCATAGGCCTACTGGCCACCGTCTGGTTCGTCCCCAACTCGAAGGACCCCAACACCAAGCCTTCCGACCCTGTCGGCGCTGCGCTTTCCATCGTGGGCATGGCCTTGCTGCTGTGGGGGATCATCGAAGCGCCGGATCGCTCCTGGACCTCCCCGCTCATTCTTGGCGCCATCGGCGCGGCGGTGGTCGTCTTGGCCGGGTTCGCGGCCTGGGAAAGCCACTCCAGCCACCCGATGCTGCAGATGTCGTTCTTCTCGTCGCGGCGATTCTCGGCCGCGGTGGGCGCAATGGGCCTCGTCATGTTCGCGTTGATGGGCGGGCTCTTCCTCCTGACTCAGTACCTGCAGTTCTCCCTTGGCTACAGCGCCTTCCAGACGGGCCTGCGGATCGCGCCAATCGCCGGAGTGCTGCTGGTCATGGCGCCGCTTTCGAGCATGTTGGTGCGCTTTGTCGGAACCAAGCCCGTCGTGTTCACCGGAATGGCCCTCGTCGCCGTCGGCTTCGAGCTCTTGTCGCACGTCACCGTGCAAGACACCTACATGGACGTGTTGCCCGCCTTCTTCCTGATCGGCTCAGGCACGGGCCTTGCCTTCGCCCCGTGCACAGAGTCGGTGATGGGGTCTCTGCCCCTCGACCAGGCGGGCGTCGGCTCGGCCACCAACGGTGCCTCGTTGCAGACGGGCGGCGCCCTCGGAGTCGGCGTTCTCGGCAGCCTTCTCAACACGCGCTACCAGGACCGGCTCGTTCCGGTGCTCGCCCACCACCCGATGCCCGCTTCGATCCTGCACCTGATCACGGGCTCGCTCGGGGGCGCGCTGGCCGTCAGCCACTCAATCGGCGGCGTGCTCGGCGCCGAGCTTGCCAGCTTCGCTCGTCGGTCCTTTGTGAGCGGCTTGGACCTCGCCGTCACGGTCGCGGCGATCGTCGTCGGCGGAGCCGGGATCGTCGTCCTGATGGTCCTGCCGAACCGCGGTGCCCAGCGAGAGGATCCGACCCAGGAGATGCCGCCGGCTCCTTGAGATTCCGGACCGGGCGGGCTCCCGCTACGCTCACGGGGTGCCTGCTGACGGGCCTACGATCCTCGCCACCTCCGGAGGATTCAAGCGAGGAGACCGCACCGATCTGGCGTTCGCTCCCTTGCTGCTGCACGCCATCGAACTGGCCGGCGTCACTTCCCGCCGCCCACGCCTGTGCCACTTGGGCACAGCGCGTGGGGACGAACGGTCGTGGAACGCATTGATGAGCGAAGCCGCGCATGCGGCCGGGATCGACCTCGAGCACTTGAACCTGTTCCCGATGCCGAGCGTCGACGACATGGCAGGCCTCTTGTTGGACCAAGACGTGGTCTGGGTCGGCGGCGGCAGCGTGGCCAATCTGCTGGTGCTCTGGCGGCTGCACGGTCTCGACAGAATCCTCTCCGAGGCGTGGCGGGCAGGTGTCGTGCTGGCTGGGACGTCCGCCGGGTCGCTGTGCTGGCACGTCGGCGGCACGACCGATTCCTATGGTCCTGATCTGCGTCCGGTCCTCGACGGCCTCGCCTTCCTCCCCTACTCCAACGGAATCCACTACGACTCCGAAGCCAAGCGCCGGCCGCTCCTCGAGAAGCTCATCGCCGAAGGCGATCTGCCTGACGGCTACGCCACCGAAGACGGGGTCGGCCTCGTCTACCGGGGAACGGACCTGGTCGAGGCCGTGACCGAGATCCGCGGCAAGACGGCATTTTCCGTCCACCGAAGTGGCGACCTGGCCGTCGAGGAGCGGATCGAGCCGAGGAGCCTACCGGGGGCGAGTTGACTCGCTAGCGTGCTCTCCGTGACGGCTGAGCCCCATGGCCCCAAGCTCCCCCCTACCGAGATAGTCCCTCCAAGAGGCCTTTGGCGATTCGTCCTCACCCGTGTTCTCACCGTGGCGGCAATCGCCCTGGTGATGGTCTGGGCCATCAGCAACTCACGAAAGGGCATGATCGAGGCAGTGGTCTTCTTGGCGGTCATCATCCTGATCGCGACAGTCGAGGTGCCACTATTGCAGAGGAGATGGCGTCGTGAGGAAGAGCGGCGCCTCGCAAGCCTTCCGGGCGATGCAATTTACGCGGGTCCGGCGCGCGCCGAGAGCCCACCGGGCGCCGGCGGCGGCCGGCCGGTCCCCGGAGAGCTCGTGCTCGACCGACGGGGTCTGTCCTTCACCCCGAGACGCCCAGGGCAAGTGCCTGCGTTGAGCATCGCCTGGGCCGAGATGAGCAACATAAGCCTTCGTCCAGTCTCCGCCGCGCCTCTCGCAGGCTCCCTCGTGCTCACCCTCGCCGCGGGCTCTACGCAAAGCTTCGTGGTGCAGCGTTGCGCTTCTTTGGCCGACAAGCTGCAGCACCTGCCTGAGCGCGTGTAACCGTCCACAGCCCCTCTCCCTGAGCTGCAGGGACCGGACCGGGGCCGGGAGCCTGCTTTGGAGATCGGCCCTACAGAGCACCTTTCGACTGGGTGCGCAGGGCACGCCAGACACGCTCGGGCGTGAAGGGGATCTGCTCGAGAGTCACCCCGGTCGCGTCCAAGAGCGCGTTGCGCACAGCCGGGGGGACGGCATCGATGACGATCTCGGCGATGGACTTGGCCCCGAACGGACCGGAGGGCTCCATCGTCTGCACGAGGAAGACCTCGGTGGTCGGCGTGTCGTCGGACCGGAAGATCCAGTACGGCCCGAACCGCGCGTTCAGGGGGCGGCCGAGATCGTCGAGCACCAACTCTTCGCACATGGCGTAGCCGAGCGACTGCACCATGCCGCCTTCCACCTGACCGCTAGCAGTCACCGGGTTGATCGCGACGCCGCAGTCCACGGCCATCACGAGCTTCTGGACCGTTATCTGGCCGGTCTCGATGTCAACTTCGATCTCGGCCAGCTGGGCGGCGAACGGTGCCGGTGACTCGGTGGACCAGTGCGACGCCGTCCCCATGATCTGCTCCTGGTCCTCGGTGTGCAGCGCGTTGAGGGCAATGTCGGCGAGCGATATCGACTGCCCGTCGGCGGCCCAGGCGCGCCGGTCGCGCAGCTCGATCTCGCTGGCGTCGACCTTCAGCAGCCGGGCGGCCCGCTCGACGATCCTCAGCCGCGTGGCCTCAGCGGCCTTTTTCACCGCCATGCCGGAGATATACGTGGTGCTGGAGGCGTAGGCGCCCTTGTCGAAGGGCGTGAAGTCCGTGTCGCCCGAGTACACCAGGATGTCTTCAGCCTGCACTCCGAGCACGTCCCCGGCGATCTGGGCGAAGATGGTGTCCGCCCCGGTCCCGCAGTCTGCGGCCCCGGCGAGCAGGTTGAACGACCCGTCGTCGTTGATCTTGATCGAGCATGCCCCCATGTCGACGAAGGGGATGCCGGATCCCTGCATGCACAGAGCGAGGCCTATCCCGCGGCGGATGTGCGGCCGGTCGGCTGGCCGCTTCCACGACGGGTCCTGGCGGCGGTACCAGCCGATGGCGCGCAGTCCCTGCGCCACGCACTCTTGGAGACCACAGCTGCTCACATGCGGCAGGTCCTCGGGGGCGATCTCCACCACGCCCCCCCGCTCGCCAAGGCGCGGGGCGATGTCCAGCGGGTCACCCGTCTTCACCCAGTTCATGGCCCGGAAGGCGACGGGGTCCAGGTGCAAGGCGCGGGCGATGTCCTCCATCTGCGACTCGAGCCCGAAGAACGCCTGCGGTGCCCCGTAGCCGCGGAAGGCGCCTGCGACGGGGCGGTTCGTGTAGGCGACGTCGGCGATGAACCGCTTGGCCGGGCAGTTGTAGAGCGAGAGGCCCCGACAACCCGTGAGCGAGTTCACCGTGAAGCCGTGCGTGCCGTAGGCACCCTTGCTGGAAAGCACGTGAAGGTCCTGGGCCACGAGGTGTCCGTCGCTGCTCACGCCGGTGCGGTAGGTGAGGGTCTGCGCATGGCGGGTCCGCGAGGACATGAATTCCTCTTCCCGGTCGAACACGAGTCGGACGGGCCGGCGCGTGGCCAGCACCAGGAGGCCGACGATGTCCTCGACGATCAGCTCCTGCTTCGAGCCGAAGCCGCCGCCCAGGCGGGGCTTGATGACATGGACGGCCTTGACCGGCAGTCCGACGAGGGGTGCCACCATGCGGCGGATGTGGAAGGGCACCTGGGTGGAGGACCGCAGCACCAACCGCTCGTCCTCATCCAGCCAGCCGACCGCGACGTGCGGCTCGATCGGGGTGTGCTGCATCTGCTGGACTTGGTAGGTCGTCTCGAAGACGTGGTCGGCCCGGGCGAAGGCGGCTTCCATCTCCTCGTCGCTGACCGTCCGGCCCTCGATGTGGTGACTGATGTTGTGCGCCGCGTCGTAGATGCCGACGCTGTCGGGCTCGTCGTGGATGACCGGCGCACCCTTCGCGATGGCGGACTTGGCATCCAAGACAGCGGGCAGGACCTCGTAGGTGACCTTGATGAGGCGACAGGCCTCCTCGGCGATCTCCGGCGTCTCAGCAGCGACGGCTGCGACCCGGTCGCCCACAAAGCGCACTTTGGTGTCGAAACTCGCCTGGTCGTGGGGGTACGGGTTGGGCCAGCTCTGGCCGCCCGAGGCGTACTTCACTCGGGGAGTGTTCTTGTAGTGGATCACCGCGTGCACGCCCGGGAGCGCCCTTGCCTGCGAGTCGTCGATGTCGACGATGCGGGCATGAGCATGCGGGCTGCGCAGGACCTTGGCGTGCAGCATGCCGCGGAGCTCTATGTCGTCGGCGAAGGCCGCGTTGCCCTTCACGAGGCGGAGCGCCTCCACTTTGTGCTCGGGCTTGCCGACCACGGTCGTCTCCGGGACGTCGGGGGACAACACGACGCGCGGCACAGCAGGCGACGCGTCGAGAGCGAGAGGATGGAGCTTTCCCGCGCCCTTGGCCTTTCCCGCCAGTGGCTCGACGACGATCGGCTCCATCGGGAGCGGTTTCTCTCCACGCAGCACCGCCGCCGCACGCCGGACCGCCTCGATCACCTTCGTGTAGCCGGTCTCACGATCGAGGATCCCCGAGAGCGCGTCCCGGATCTGCTCCTCACTGGGACTGGCGTGGCGCTGGAGCAGGGCCTTCGTCGCGAGCACCATCGCCCCGGCCGAGTAGCCGGACTGCAGCGCCCCCGTCTCGATGAAGGCTTCCTGGATGGGCTGTAGCTCCCCGGTGGCGACGTTCAGCGACTCCACCGTGGTGACGTCGTGCCGATCGGCCTGAGCAGCAAGGAGGACGTCGGCCGAGACCAGCCTGCCGTCGAGCAGGATCGCCGCGGCACCGGTCTCGCCGGTCTCCGACCCGTAGCGGACGCTGACGCATCCTTCCCGGCGGAGCACCGCAAGGAGAGAATCGCCCGCATCGCAGGTGATGCGGCGTGCGACGCCGTTGAGCGTGATGTGCAGATCCATCAAGAGACCCCCTCGATCGCACGGGAAACAAGAACGCCGGCAAGGGCACGGCGGTACTCGCCAGATCCGCGGAAATCGCCCTGCGGATCTAGCTCGTCGGCCTCCCCCACCAGGATGGGCGTGGAGGCGACCCCGGAAAGGGCAAGCCTCCTGCGCCCGTCGGCGCCCATGCGGACCGCCGCTGCCACGATGGCCTTGTCGGCCGGCGTGCGCGCCGTGCGCGCCAGCGACGCGACGCCCCTGGTGTCGATGGTCAGCGCCGTCACGATGGCGGGAGGTGCGAGCGGGAGACGCGAGAGCAGGATCTCCAACCCGAGCTGCTCGGTCCTTTGAGGGCGCTCGACGAGCACGACCGCATCGTGCACGAGCAGGGCGGCGAGAAGCTCGCTCTCGCTGTCCGCGCTCACGATCGTCCCACCGACGGTGGACTGCGCCCTCAGCGTGCTCGGCAGCTCGCGGCGCGCCGCCTCGCGGACGATCGGCGGGACGTCCTCACTGTCGACAAGCTCCTGCAGGGTCGCCGTCGCACCGATGCGCAGCGTGTCGGGGTCGAGACGCTCGATCCGGTCGAGGTCGATGAGCTGCAGGTCGACGACCTCCATCGGCTCCGAGGACCTGACGCTGTTCAGCTTGGTCCCACCACCAATGAGAACCGCCCCGGGCCGCTCGAGAAGCGCTAAGGCCTCGCCGATGGACCCGGGGCGGAAATAGGCAGAAATGCGCTTCATGACTGAGAGCCTAGGCCCAGGTCCCGACGATAAACAGAGGCCATTGCCCCTAGTCGGCACCGGGCGGGCGACTCTAGAGCTAAGCCCGCGTCGGCTTCCTCTCATCGAGGCCCCAAGGTGCCCCGGAGTCGGCCAACATGTCCAGGAACGGCTCGGAGGGGAACGCCTCGGGGCCGAGGAGGCCGACACCGGACCACGCTTTCGAGCCGAGGAGCTCGAGCGCCAGCACCGGGTTGATGGCAGTCTGCCAGACAACGGCCTGCGAATCGTACTCCGCCATGCACCAGTCGTTGTCGACGGCGTGGTAGAGGTAGACCTCCCGGGGCAAGCCATCCTTGCCGGTACCCGTTGCCCAGGTGCCTGCACAGGTGACGCCGTGCATGATGTCGCCGATCTCAGCCGGGTCCGGAAGGCACGCGGCCACGACGTCGCGCGGGGCGACCTTCTCGCCGCCCACCGAGATCACCTTGGTCGAGTCGAGCCCGAGCATGTGGATCGTCTTGAGCACGCCGATGAACTCGTCCCCCAGGCCGTACTTGAACGTGACGCGCTTGGTGTCCACCCAGCGTGGGATCAGGATGACCTCTTCGTGCTCGACGTTGACGCACTCGACCGGACCTATGCCGGCTGGGAACTCGAAGGTCTCCGGCTCGCTGAAGGGCTCGGTCGTGAACCAGCCGCGGCTCTTCTCCCAGACGACGGGTGGATTAAGGCACTCCTCGATGGTCGTCCAGATCGAGAACGTCGGGCAGAAGTCATAGCCCTCGACGACGAGGTTGGCCCCGTCCCTGACGCCCAGCTCGTCTATCGAGCTGAAGAGCTTGTCCGCCGCATGGCGGGCGAACACGTCGGAGAGCCCGGGCTCCACGCCCATGCCCGCCAGCGCCAGCAAGCCACGCTCTTCCCATTGGGGGGCGAGCTCGAATTGCTCGTCGCCGAGCTTCACGCCCGTCTTGGAGTAAGGGTACTCGGGGTTCGGATGTGACAACGACATGGCCATGTCGAGGTAGGTGACGCCTGCTGCGAAGGCGGCACGGAAGATCGGCATGACAAATCGGGGGTCGACGGCGTTGAGGACCGCGTCGCAGTCGTGCGCCTTTAGCAATTCGGTGATCGAGGACTCGTTGGACGCATCGATCTTGACTCCCGAGAAGCGATCCGAGATGGACGCTGCTTTCTCGGCGCGCTCGCGGTCGTAGTCGGCTATCACGACCCTCTCGAAGCTGTCCCGGCGCGCCGCTATATGAGCGAACGCGCTCCCGACTCCACCGGCTCCCACAACGAGAACTCGCACGGCACGGTCCTTTCTGGCTGTCCGATCAACAGCCCGGAAACGGGTACCTCTCGACAAATACAAGTCCGGAGGTCCGTCAATCGAGTCTAGAGGAAACGGGAAATTTCTCCATGGGCCGAAAGTCCCTATTCACAGCCATTGGCTAGTGGGAGAATCGCAAATGAGCCCCCGCCAGCAGTGGCGGGGCATGCACAACGGCGTGCACAAGGAGGCAACTGCAGTGACGAGCAACGTAAAGGCGATCCTCAATGACCTCGAGGCGCGGAATTCGCATGAGCCGGAGTTCATTCAAGCAGTCAGCGAGGTGCTGACCTCGCTCGAGCCAGTCGTCGAGCGTTACCCCAAGTACCGGGAGGCGAAGGTCCTCGAAAGGATGGTCGAGCCGGAGCGGGTGATCATGTTCCGGGTGAGCTGGGTCGACGACAACGGTGAGGTCCAGATCAATCGGGGATACCGGGTCCAGATGAACAGTGCCATCGGCCCCTACAAGGGCGGGCTCCGGTTCCATCCCACGGTCTACCTGGGACTGCTCAAGTTTCTCGCCTTCGAGCAGGTGCTCAAGAACTCCCTCACCACCTTGCCCATGGGCGGGGCCAAGGGCGGTTCCGACTTCGACCCCAAGGGCAAGAGCGACGGCGAGGTACGCCGCTTCTGCCAGGCCTTCATGACCGAGCTCTACCGGCACATAGGCCAGTTCACCGACGTGCCGGCAGGCGACATCGGCGTCGGCGGCCGGGAGATCGGCTACCTGTTCGGTCAGTACAAGCGGATCTCGAACCAGTTCACCGGCGTCCTCACCGGGAAGGGCCTCAATTGGGGAGGCTCGGAGATACGCCCGGAGGCAACTGGCTACGGAGCTGTCTACTTCGCCGAGGAGATGCTCGCCACCCGCTCTGAGACCCTCGAGGGCAAGAGGTGCCTCACCTCCGGCAGCGGCAACGTCGCTCAGTACACCGTCGAGAAGCTGATCGAGCTCCACGCCAAGCCGCTCACGCTGTCGGACTCCGACGGTTTCGTCCACGACCCCGCCGGGATCGACACCGAGAAGCTCGCCTGGGTGATGCAATTGAAGAACGAGCGACGAGGGCGGATCCGCGAGTACGCCGAGCGCTTCCCGGGCGCGACCTTCACGCCCGCCAGCGACGGCGGCTTCAACCCGCTCTGGTCCGTCCCGGCAGACTGTGCCTTCCCGAGCGCGACCCAGAACGAGGTCAACGGCGTGGACGCCCGGAACCTCCTCGCGAACGGTGTCCAGCTGGTGGCCGAGGGAGCCAACATGCCGACGACCCCCGACGGAGTGGAGCGCTTCCTCGACGCCAAGATCCTCTACGGACCGGGCAAAGCCGCCAACGCAGGCGGTGTCGCCGTCTCCGGGCTCGAGATGACCCAGGACATCGAGCACCTGGCCTGGACCCGAGAGCAGGTGGACGACAAGCTGCGCCACATCATGCGCTCGATCCACACCAATGTCAGTGCCGCGGCCGCGGAGTACGGCCGCCCGGGCGACTACGTCCTCGGTGCCAACATCGCCGGCTTCGTCAAGGTGGCGGATGCGATGGTGGACGAGAGCACGATCTGATGTCTGAAGGCGTCGCCTCGCTGCCCGCAGAGGACAGCGTTGACAAAGGCTTGAAGTCGGGGGCGATCGGCCTTGTGTCGAGTGTGGTCATCGGCACGGCTTCCACCGCCCCCGCCTTCAGCCTGGCGGCGACCCTGGGCCTCATTGCTGTCGGGGTCGGGCTGCACGCCCCGCTCGTGGCGATCCTCGCCTTCGTGCCCATGCTGCTCATCTCCATCGGCTACAGCGAGCTCAACAAGGCCGATCCCGACTGCGGGACGACTTTCACCTGGGCGACACGCGCCTTCGGCCCCAAGACGGGCTGGGCCGGCGGCTGGGGCATCATCGCCTCGGACGTGCTCTGCATGGCAAGTCTCGCCGAGATCTCGGGCCAGTACCTGTTCCTGCTCTTCAACGCCAACGGCATCGGCCATGACCCGAGCAGCTCCTGGGTGCTCCTCGTAGGAGTGCTGTTCATCGTCGCCCTCACCTACGTCTGCTACCGGGGCATCGAGATCTCGGCCAAGCTCCAGTTCGTCCTGTTGGCGATCGAGCTCGTCATGATGGCGGTCTACGCCGTCGAAGCCCTCGTGAGGGTGGCCATCGGCCACGCCCCGCCGGGCCACATGGTACCGAGCCTCTCCTGGTTCAACCCCACGACGGTCTCCCCCACTGCTTTCGTCGACGGGCTCGTCCTCATGCTCTTCATCTACTGGGGCTGGGACACCTCGCTCTCGGTAAACGAGGAGACGAGCGACAAGGACCGCCTCCCCGGCCTGGCCGGGATCATCGCCACGGTGCTGCTGCTCGCCACCTACGGCCTCGTCACGATCGCGGCGCAGGCGTTCGCCGGTGACGGGACGACGGGCATAGGCCTCCGCAATGTGGCCCACCTCAACGACGTGCTCTCGGTGCAGGGCGCTGCCGTGTTCGGGTCTAGCGGGGTCGGCTCGGTCTTCTCGCACCTGCTCCTGCTCATGGTGTTCTCCTCGGCCGTCGCCTCCACCCAGACGACGATCCTGCCCACGGCCCGCACGGTGCTCTCGATGAGCGTCTACAAGGCGATACCCGACGCTTTCGGACACATGCACAAGAGGTACCTGACTCCGACGGTGGCGACGGTGGCGATGGGCGGGATCTCGATCGTGATGTATGCCGCCATGAACTACATGTCGGGCGGGAACATGATCTTGGACGCCATAACGGCCATCGGCGTCTGGATCGCCTTCTACTACGGCCTGACGGGCTGGACCTGCCTGTGGTACTACCGCAAGGTGCTCACCCGGAACACGCGCGAGCTCTTCATGAAGGGGATCCTGCCTGGCCTCGGGGGCCTCATCATGTTCGCCGCGGGTGCCTGGAGCCTGAAGGAGGACTGGTTCTTCTCGAGCGGTCAGAGCTACACCTCCTGGCGGTTGCCCTTCGGCCCCCACTGGGACATCGGCGGGGTCTTCATGATCTTCCTGCTCAGCGCCGTCGTCGGCCTCATCTGCGCGGTGGTCTGGCGCTTGGCGGGACCGTCCTTCTTCAGAGGCGAGACCCTCAACCGTTCGACGCCGACTCTCGTCCCCGAGGGAGTCGCGCTACCTCTCGCGCCGACGGGCACAGGCGCGAGAGGGGAAGACGAGGAAGGCTTCGGCGCTGGTCCTGCCTGAGGGCCGGATCGGCGGTCAAGAGGTGAACGAAGGCTCGGCTCTCAGGCGCTAGCCCGCGAGGTACCTTTGCCACCTACCAGGGACACGAATGGCGAAAGGAGCAGCACCATGGAGGACAAGCTCGAGAAGTACCGCCCGTTGTTCATCGGTGGGGAATGGGTCGCTCCCGTCCAAGGCGGGACCGACGAGGACATCAACCCGGCCACCGGGGAAACGATCGCCAAGGTAGCCGTCGCCAGCAAAGAGGACGTCGACCGTGCCGTGAGCGCGGCGCAGAAGGCTTACGACGAGGTCTGGTTCGACACGCCACCCAAAGAGCGCGCGGGCATGCTCCTCAGGCTCGCCGACGCCATCGACGCCCATGCCGAAGAGCTTGCCCGCCTCGAGTCGATAGACGTCGGCAAGCCGATCTCCGTCGCCCAAGGCGACATGCCGTTCATATCTGACAACCTGCGCTTTTTCGCAGGCGCCGCCCGCTGCCAGGAGGGGAAGTCGACCGGGGAGTACGAGAAGGGCTTCACGAGCATGATCCGCCGGGAGCCCTTGGGCGTCACCGTCGGCATCTGCCCCTGGAACTATCCCTTGATGATGGCCGTCTGGAAGATCGGCCCCGCTCTGGCCGCCGGCAACACCTCGATCATCAAGCCGGCCCAGATCACCCCCCTCACCACCCTCTATCTGGCCGAGCTGGCGGCGGAGATCCTCCCCCCGGGCGTCTTCAACGTGGTCACCGGCCGGGGCGCGGTCATCGGCGACGCTCTCACGCGTCACCCGGCGGTGCGCCTCGTGTCGGTCACCGGTGACACGGCGACCGGCAAGCTCATCGCGGCCGCATGTGCCGAGACAGTCAAGCGTGCCCACCTCGAGCTTGGTGGCAAGGCCCCGGTGGTCGTCTTCGACGACGCCGACCTGGAAGCCCTCGTCGAGACCTTGAAGTTCGCTGGCTACTCCAACGCCGGCCAGGACTGCACGGCATCGTGTCGCGTGGTCGCCGGTCCCAGGATCTACGACGACCTGCTCTCGAAGCTCGTGCCCGCGGTCGAGTCGATCAAGGTCGGGGACACGAACGATCCCGACATCGAGATGGGACCGCTCGTCTCGGCCCGCCAGCGTGAGAGCGTGGAGGGCTTCGTCGAGCGGGCTGAGAAGGCCGGCGGCAAGGTCCTCACCGGCGGCGAGGAGCTGTCCGGACCGGGCTTTTTCTACAAGCCGACCGTCGTCACCGACGTCGACCAGAAAGCCGAGATCGTGCAGCGGGAGGTGTTCGGGCCAGTCGTCACCGTGCAGCGTTTCTCCGATGAGGAGCAAGCGGTGAACTGGGCCAACGACGTCGAGTACGGCCTGGCGTCCTCGGTGTGGACTCGCGACGTCTCGCGCGCTTTGCGTGTCGCCCGCCGGCTCCAGTACGGCGCCGTCTGGATCAACACTCACTTTTGGATCACGCCGGAGATGCCCCACGGTGGCTACAAGGAGAGCGGCTACGGCAAGGACATGTCGATGTACTCCCTCGAGGACTACACCCAGATCAAGCACGTTATGGCCCGTTTGAACTAGGCCCGTCGCCCGGAGCTCCGGCTTCGGACTATCCCCCGCGGCCGAGGAACAGGGCGCCGTCGTCAGTGCCGATGAGCGGAGGCAACTATGAGGGACGTCGTGATCGTCTGCGAGAGCGGCTTTGGCAACACCCGCAAGATCGCGGCGTGCGTCGCGGACGGAATACGCGAGGCGAGTTCGGACATCATCGTGGCGGTGCTCGAGGTGGCAGAGGCGACCCCGGAAAGGATCGATCGCGCCGGACTCCTGATCGTGGGGGGCCCGACGCACTACCGCGGGATGAGCAAGGAGTCTTCGCGCCGCAGAGCGGTCGGGACGGCAGAAGAGGCCGGCGACCGGCGCCTCGGGCTCGAGAGCGAGCACGGCAGCGCCGACTCCGGCATCAGGGAATGGCTGGCCGCTTTGCCGGCTGCGCCCCCCGGGCGTGGTGCGGCGGCGTTCGACACCCGCTTGGCTTTCCCGCTCGCCGGAGGGGCGGCGCGGCCCATCGGCCGGGCGCTGCGGCATCTCGGTTACAGCATGGTGGCGGCACCGGAAGGCTTCATCGTCGACGGTGCCCGAGGGCCGCTGCGCGCTGGGGAAACGGACCGGGCCAAAGTTTGGGGAGCTGGTCTCGTGCGGCGGGCTCTCCCCCGCACTCCGGCTTGAGCCAGATGGGATCTGAGGCTCGGCAAGGGAAACTGGCAGGGCTGCTCGAGCGGTCAGCCGACGATGGCCACCGAGCCGTCCGGCACCAGGGGAAGCGAGTGCAGGCGCCAACCCGTGGCATCGAAGATGGCCCCCGCGAGCGCGGGAGCGACGGCGATCATGGGCGTCTCGCCAGCCCCTGCGGACGGTAGGTCAGGGCGCGGCAACAAGACGACCTCGACGGCCGGGACGTCGGAGATCCTCGGCACGCGGTAGGCAGAGAACGAGCCGTTCGTGATCGCACCAGCCTCGAGATGGATGGCCTCGAACAACGCACCGCCGAGGGCCATGACGGCAGCTCCCTCGATCTGATTGATCACTGCGCCGGGGTTGACGACGGCACCGCACTCGTACGCCGTGACCAGACGAAGGACCTCGAGGCGGCCGGCGACACCGACGCGGACCTCCGCAGCCGTGGCGACCCGACCGTCCTTTTCGAGCCCGCACGCGATCCCCCGGCCCACGCCGGAGCGCCGCACCGTCCACTCAAAGGACTCGGCGACCGCTCTCAGCACGGCGGCGAGCCGCTCGTCGGCCAGGTTGGCGAGGCGAAACTCGACCGGGTCACGCCCGAGCCGGTGGGCCAGCTCGTCGATGTGCGACTCACGGGCGAAGTTGTTGGCCGTGGCCGCCAGGGCGCGATACGAGCTCTGGGCGAGCGGACTCTCGGCGGGCCGGTAGTCGATGCGCTGGTTCGCCACCCGGTAAGGGACGGAAATGGCGGCCTGACCCGAGTTGATGTTGGCGAATGTCCAAGCGACCAGCTCACCAGTCGTCGTCGTCCCGGCTGTCACATCGATGACCGCGGCCGGGCGCAGGGTGCCGACGGTGAACTCCTCGTGACGGGTCCAAGCGACGCGGACGGGTGCGCCGACCTCTCGCGCCAGCACGGCCGCCTCCGTGGCGACGGCTCCTGCGTGCTTTCCGCCGAACCCGCCGCCCGTTGGCGGCACTATGACCCGGACGTCGGCCTCCTCCAACCCGAGCGCCGCAGCGACCTGGGCCCGGACCGGGAACGGCGTCTGGGTCCCGGTCCACACGGTCAGGCGTCCGGCGTCGTCGAAGACGGCCAGGGCGGCCCGGGTCTCGAGCGCAGCGGGGGCCAGGTAAGCGGTCGTGTAGGTGGCTTCGCAACAGACGGCCCCGCTCCTGAGCGCAGCTTCGGGGTCCCCTCGCTCGTCGTGGAACGGGCCACCCCAACCTTCCAGTCCCTCCGCCGGGTGCGTGCGCAGGAAGGACTCGAGGTCGCGGTCCGACGGCGCCTCTGGTATCTCCCACTCCGCCTTGATGGCCGCCAGCGCCGTCCGGGCTGTCGCCACGTCCCCAGCGACCACACCGACGCCCATGGGAACCTCGACGACGACGATCTCCGCCCGACCGTCGAGGGCGGTTGCGTCGAGGCGTCTCAGCGTGGCGCCGAGCACGGGGGGTCGCAGCACCGCAGCGTGGCGGAGGCCGGGAACGCTCAGGTCCGAGACGAAGCGGAGGGCGCCGGTGACGGCGTCGATCATGCCGGGGGGGATCTGCGGCCTCCCGGCGACCTGCCATTGCGATGGTCGGGTCAGGCCGGGCTCGCCAGTGACGATCTCGACCCTTCGCGTGCCGGCCGGCACCGGCAGCAACTGGCGGGCACAGGCGGCGACTCGGCTGAGCGCGCCTCCGGCGTCGGGCATGGACCGGCTGCCGAAAGTTCCCATGTCATAAGGGCAAAGGTCGGTGTCACCCATGGCGAGACGCACCTTGTCGAGGGGCACGCGCAACTCCTCGGCGACGAGCATTCGCAGCGCAGTGCGGTTGTCCTGGCCCACGTCCACCTTGCCCGTGAACGCCGTGACGACCCCGTCGGCACCGGCGTGCAGCCAGGCACCCCCGCCTGTCGACCAGGTGCCCGGTGCCGGCACCTCGGGCGCCAGCACGACGACGAGCCCGTCCCCGAGCACCTCGAACCAGTCACGGTCCTCGGGGCGGGTCATGTCCCATGGCCGCGCCGGCCTGGGACCGGGCTGGCGCGGGTCAGGTGGGCTCCAGTCCTCGAAGACCGGCCGCGCCGGCAACGCCCCGGCGAGGCCGGGCTCCGCCATGAGCTCGGCCGCCCGGTGCACTGCCTTGCGGATGCGCGGGTAGGCACCACAACGGCAGAGATTGCCATCGAGCGCCTGGCTGACGGCCTCGTCGTCGGGGTCAGGGTCGCGGGCCAACAGGCCGACCACCGAGAGGACCATGCCAGGGGTGCAGTAGCCGCACTGGGCCGCCCCGAGCTCGACGAACGCCTGCTGGACCGGGTGCAGCCGGCCTCCGGCCGCCAGCGCTTCGACAGTGGTGATGCTCGCTCCCGCCATGTCCTCGACCAGCTCCTGGCAGGCGCGCACGGGCCGGTCGTCGGCAAGCACCGTGCAGGACCCGCACACCCCCTCCCCGCAAGCCGGTTTCACGCCCGTGAGGCCGAGCTCACCACGCAGCGCCACGACGAGACGCATCTTCGCCGGCAGAGACCGGGAAGTCCCGTTCACCTCCAGACTCACCATCGTCGACTCCCTGGACCTTTCGCCAGTGCCGTCGGCGAGGTTTCGAGCGCGATCGTCACCGGTGCCGGCCATGACTACATCCTGCCCAGTTCGGGCCGGTAGTGCTAACACGGCTATGCCACCGTCGTCCTCCGGCCTGGTGGGCGGTCTCGGGAAGTTCAAGGCGGCGCTCAATGAGCTTGATCCGAACCTGAAGGGGCCGGCCATCATCGTTATACGGCTCCGGAATGGCGTCGCGCCCGCTTCGGGCCTGGCGTGACCGGAGCGGGTGGCAGGCGAAGCGGACAGGGTGATGAAGGCCGATCGTGCTCGTGGTCGTCCTCGTGACGACCGTGCTCGCGAACCTGGTGGCCGCGATTCCCGGGCGCATGGCCGCCCGGACCCCTACGGCCCTGGTGCTACGAGCCGAGTGACCTAGATCTTGCGGATCTTCACCGCGGTGCCGTAGGCGCAGATCTCTGTCCAGTTACCGCCCATCTCCGAGGTGTCGAAACGCATCGCCAAGATGGCGTCGGCGCCTTTGCTCTCGGCCTCTTGCACCATGCGCTCGGTGACCTCGGTGCGGCTCGCGATCAGGTTCTTCGTCATGCCCTTGAGCTCGCCGCCGGCGAGGGACTTGAACCCGGCCCCGAGCTGGGACCCGATGTTGCGGCTGCGCACGGTCAACCCGAAAACCTCACCCAAGACCTCGGTAACCTCGTAGCCCGGAAGGTCGTTCATGGTCGAGATCAGCATCTGAACCTCCAGTTCCCCGGTCGCTACGGCCAAGCTAGCCAACGCGCTCGCCCTCGGGAAGAGCTCACGCTCTCCTCGCTGGTCGAGTACCGTCCCGAGCTGATGGCTCTCTCCTACGGCATCTTCCTGCCGCCATTTGCCGAGTTCGCCGAACCGAGGCGCCTGGTCGCCCTGGCACGATCGGCCGAGGAGGCGGGCTGGGACGGCGTGTACCTGTGGGACCACGTGCTCACCCGCCCGGACATGGCCGTCGCCGATTCCTTCGTCATGGCGGCCGCGATCGCACTCGCGACCGAGCGCGTCCGCTTCGGCATGATGGTCACACCGCTCGCCCGCCGGCGGCCATGGGTGCTCGCCCGCCAGTGCGCGACCCTCGACCAGCTCTCCGAGGGCCGCCTCGTCGTCGGTGTCGGGCTCGGCCACGACGACCGGGGTGAGCTCAGCTCGTTCTCGGGCGAGGTCCTCGACCCGGTGGAGAGAGCCGTGGTCCTCGACGAGTCCCTGGAGGTCCTGGAGCGGTTCTGGTCCGGGGAGGCGGTCGAGTACGCGGGTGAACGGGTTGCGGTCCACAGCGCTGCGTTTCTCCCCCGGCCGGTGCAACGGCCTCTGCCGGTGTGGGTGGCCTGTCGATGGCCGCACAGGCGCCCCCTTGCCCGTGCCGCGCGCTACCAGGGCTGCTTCCCGGTGTTCGACGCGGCAGGATCCGAGGCCTGCGGACCCCCGGAGGTGGAGCTGGTCGAAGCGCTGCGCGCCGAGCTGCTCACCAGGGGAGCCTCCCCCAACATCGACATCGTCTGCCGGGGCACCGCCGGTCTCGTGCCTGCCCATGAGGTCGCGTCCCGCTTCGCGGAGCTCGAAGAGGCGGGGATGACCTGGTGGCTGGAATCTTTCCTCCCCGGTCAGGCGCCGGCCGAGGTCGAACAAGTCGTCCTCGTCGGCCCGCCCCGCTGACCTCGTTCGCGCGACGGCAGGCGAAAAGCTTACGCGGCGCCTCCGTCGACCACCGCAGACGGCTGTTCGGTGCAGCAGTACTTGCACTTGGTGGCCGCGACGGGAAGGTCATCGGAGAGGCACGCCGGGCAGGTCTTGGTCGGCGGCGGGTCGGCGAAGACGATCTTGCCGCGCTTTGCCGAGACGTGCTTGTAGGGCACGACGACGGCGAAGTAGAGCACCGCCATGAAGATGATGAAGTAGACGATGGCGGAGATGAACGATCCGAAGTTCACGAACGTGGCGCCGTTGCCCGCCTGCCCGAGCTGCACGCCGAGTCCTACTGAGTGGCCACCAGAAGCCCGGGCGACGAGCGGGTTGATCACCGAGTCCGTGAACGCCTTGACCAAGGTGCTGAAGGCCAAGGCAACTGTCAAACCGATCGCCAGTACAACGACGTCTCCTCGCAACAAGAAGTTCCTGAATCCCTTGAACACTGAGGCGTTCCTTTCTCGAAGGCCTGGGCCGGGACGGAGAGCGGACAACGATACAACAGCCCCATCTTCGGTCGCCCCGCCGCCTGCGGGTCAATCCCCGAAGGTTTGTTCCCGTCGCCCCACATTTACCAGTTGCACGGGCAGATCGCCGGCCGCGCGAAGCACCTGGTCCACCGTCGATCCTTCGAGCCGGCGCGCCAGACGCGGGCGCCGGCGGGTTCCGATCACCAGCTGCGAGGCGCCGGCCTGGCGCGCGGCCTGGACCAGCCCGGAGGCGGTGTCACCGGCCTTTACCTCGACGAACGTCCCGTTCAGTTCCTCGAGCAGGCGCCTGTCCGCCTCGAGGCGCGCAGCCGGCGTCCGGTCGAGGTTGTCGTCGGCGCGCACGTGCACGCCTTGCAGGTTCGCATCGGACAGCTCGGCGAGATGGGCGGCGTAGCGGATCAACCACTCGTCATTCGACGACGCCTCGAGGCCGACCGTGACGACCGTGCACTGCAAAGGATCGCGGACGCCGTGAGCCGCCCGGAACGCCGCGGCCGGATCAGGGACCGAGTCGTCGAGCCATAGGTCCGCCAGCTCTTGCAACGCGGAAAGGTTCGCAAAACGAAAATAATGGTCCAGGGCCGCATCCGCCCGATCCTTGGGAAAGACGAGGCCCTGGGCCAAGCGGCGACGGAGCGCCGCGGGTTCCAGCTTGATGAGCCTGACCTCGCCGGCTCGCACGAACACGTCCGGCACCGGCTCTGCCGGGCGCACTCCTGTGATCTGGGACACGAGCCAGCGCAACGACTCGATGTTGGCAACGTTGAGCGTCGTGCAGACGTCGATCCCGTTGGCCAGGATCTCGTCGACGTCCTGCCAGCGTTTCTCGTGGAGCTGCCCGGGGACGTTCGCGTGGGCGAGCTCGTCCACGAGGGCCAGTTGGGGACGACGGTGCAGGACACCTTCGACGTTCAGCTCCTCGAAACTGGCGCCGTGGTAGACGACCGTTCGGGTGGGAAGCACTTCCAGATCGGCCACCTGGGCAGCCGTTGCCGGCCGCCCGTGCCGCTCCCGGTAGGCAACGACGACGTCGACGCCGCGGCGCCGCTCGGTCCGTCCCTCCCGCAACATCACGTAGGTCTTGCCCACGCCGGGGGCTATTCCTAGATACGTGCGCAGCTTGCCCCTCACGCTCGACGAGCCCATGACGTCCTTGTATACAGGCTCCTGGCCTCCACTGACAGGTCCCCGGGCGGGTTAACCGCAGCCGAACACCTGAGGAACGATGAGAGAAGCCCCGAGACACAAAAGGGCACGAAGGCGCCCTGCGGGGGCGGGGAGGGTGAAGCGTGACCTCCGTCAAACCCCTTCCACGACGTACATGGTCGCCCGGGCGGCCCCTTCGCGAAGTTTCCTTGCAGCCGTGTACTGAGCGCTCGCGTACCAGTCCAGAGCGGCCTGCCTGCTCGGGAATTCGACCACCACGGTGCGACCGGCGGGTACGCCACCCTCCAGCGTCTCGGCGTTGCCGCCGCGAACGAGATAGCGACCACCCGCCGCAACGATGCTCGGACCCGCCTGCGCCTTGTACTCCTCGTAACGCTCGGCATCCAGTACCTCGGCTTGGTAGATCACGTAGGCAGCCAATGTCCCTCCCGGCTCTGGCCCAGTAGGTCACGCCCGCAGTCTGCGGCGAATCCGCAGGACGCTATCAGCTGCGCCCTGCGGTGACGCCTGCAGCGGCAACCTGGCCTCCATGTCACCCGGGCCGACAAGGCGCCCTGCCCGAAAGTGACCGGCGGCTGTCCCGACCGCGAGGCGGGCAGTGACAGGGCGGGTAGTTTGGAGAGATGTCCGATCGGCGGCGCCAGCGTCGGGGACCGGCCACGGTCTCTCCCTTCTGGGGCGCGATCGAGCTCATCTTGGGCACCGGGCTTCTCGGCGCCGCTGCCCTCGCCGGCTTGCTGCTCGCCAAGCGACCGGGGCCGAACCGTGTGGACGCCGCCGGCTACTTCTACGTGCCGTCCGATCCGGGCTCGCATCTCGCGAGTGAGCTGGTGAAGATCGGCTCGCTACCCGTGCTGATCGCTGGCGTCGCCGTCATCTTTGCGGTGGCGGTGGCTCGCGACTGGGCGCGCGCCCTGGCGTGTGCCGCGGCCCCGATCATCGCCGTCGAGGTGGTGGAGCACATCGCCAAGCCCATGGTCGGACGCCAGCTCGGGTCGGGCTCTTTCACTTATCCCTCGGGGACCGTGGCCGTCGTGGCGGCGCTCGCGGCGGCGGTGTTTCTTGTCTCGCCACGCCTGTTGCGGCCCCTCAGCGCGCTCGTCGGGGCACTTGTCGTCGCCGGCGTCGGCTGGGCCGTGCTCGTGCTCAGGTGGCACTACCCGACTGACGTTCTCGGCGGGGTCTGGGTAGGGGCCGGCGCGGTCTTTTTCATCGACGCCCTCGTCCACCTGCCGTGGCTCCTCATCGCTCGGGAGACGCCGTTCGGCGAGCCCGTTCGCGACCGGATGACAGATTCCCCGATCCACGCCTAGCGGCCGGTCGGCCCGGCGCGCGCCACGGGTGCAGCTCGCTCCGATGGCGAGCGACCCCAGGACGTGAACAAGCCTCAGCCGAGGAACCGCGATATGACGTCGTTGGCGAGCCGGTTGGCCTCGTTGTGGCCGGTAACCGCGTCGAGGAACACCTCTCGTTCGAGCGCGAACAACGTGAGGTCCTCGATGGCGCGCACAGTCGCCTGGCGGGGCACGTCCCGTAGCAACGCGATCTCGCCAAAAGAATCACCTGGGCCGAGCCGGTTGACGACGAGCCCGCCTTTGGTCACCTCGGCGACCCCGCTCTCTATGAGGTAGAAGCGGTCACCGGGCATCCCCTCTTCGACGACCGCCTCGCCCGCGGGCACGTCCACCTCAATGAGGGCCCGGGCGAGCTCCTCCAGAACTGGCTCCGCGAGAGGGGCGAAGATCTCGTTGCCTGCTATGAGGGGCACTTTCGTGGGCGCCAGGGTCGTCCTGTCGATGCGGTTGAGGCCGGCGACACTCGCAAGGACCAATACGGTCACGGCGGATCCCAGGATGGCGAGGCCGGCCCGCAAGCCGACTGTGGAGATGAAGAGCGGCATGAGCAGGGAGCCCGCCGCCATCCCGGCGATGACCAAGCTCTCCATGGCGCCGAACACTCGGGCCATGACGGCGCCGGGCACCAGTCGTTGCAGAACCGTGAAGGCGTTGATATCGACAAGAGAATTTCCCATTCCGATCAGCGCCATCATCACGATCGCGACCGGCAGGACGGGCCAGGCGGCGAACATCAGCAGCGGCGTGCTCCAGAGGAGGACTCCCATCCCGAAGTCGAACGACAATCGCTTGCGATGGGCAAGGACCAGGGCGACAAACCCGCCGACGATGCCACCGACTCCGAGCACGGCCTGCAGCTCCCCGACGCCGGGGAGACCCAAGTGCAAGAGCGACAACGCCATGGTGACTAGGAAGACCAGGCTCGCGCCAGCGACGACGGTCTGCGCTACGAGCAGCCCTATGACAAGGCGTAGATCACCGTTGCCCAGGATCGTTGGAAAGCCCTTTATCGCCTCTGCGACGAGTCCCGACTTCTTCTCGTCGTCGGAAGGAGGTCGTGTGTCCGCCCCGAGGCGGATCACGAAGAAGGCCGACCAGACGAACGACACCGCGTCGATCGTGATGACGGTCGTCGGGTTGGCGACCGCCAGTAACAAGGCGGCCAGTGCCGGCCCGGCGAAGAACCCGACGCTCTCGACGGTGCTCGTGGCGGTGTTCGCGGCCGTCAACTCTGCTGGATCGCGAGCAAGCACCGGCAGGAGCGCAGCCTGCGACGGACGGAACGCACTTTGAGTGACCGAGGTCATGACAGCGAGGGCGTAGACAAGTAGTGCTGGTCCGCTGGTCGCGACTGTCACGGCTGTGGCCACGACGACGACGGTGCAAATGAGGTCCGAGCTCACCATGACCCGTTTGCGAGGGAAGCGATCACCGAGGGAGCTCACGATCGGGCCAAACGCGGCCATGGACAGATAGCGCGCCACCCCGAAGCCACCGAGCGCCGCCGGGCCACCGTGCTGGTACGCATAGATCGATATGACGACCCAATACGCCCGGTCGCCCAGGATCGATCCCGCGAAAGCGATGATCACCCGTCGCAGGTGAGGGTTGAGGAACACCCGCCGCAACGACACACCTGACTCGCGGAGCGACTCGCCCAGTTCTCCCACGTCCCCTCCTGACCGGCGATCAGTCAAGCACGGAGCCTTCGACGCCGCCACCAGGTCGAAGACGACGGCACGAGCAAGATCTCAGGCTTTGCTCAGCCAACACACAGGTCAATTTCGTACACTTGACCCCGAGCACGACGGGATGAGTTCGAAGGGAAGGGCCGAGACCGTGCGTGACAGTGTGACAATCTCCTACCGGGGAGCAAGCTACGGGATCGGAAGAGGTCCGAACTTCTACGGAATCTGGACCGTCGCGGAACCCGGGTCGCAGCCACTCGCGTGGTGGCCCGACACCGCTGACGGCTGGTATGCAGCCTGGGCTCGGTTCACCGAGATGGAAGTGCCTGGCACCATCGCACCGCTTGCCCAGCCCGTGGCCGTTGCCCAGAGCGCGGCACCGGTTGCCGGCGTCGGCCCAGTGGCCGTCGTCGCTGCGGCGCTCCTCGCCACCGGCGTCGCGTCTGGGATCGTCGGGCTCTTCCCTCACTATCTGAATGGTGCGAGCCTCGCCCAGCAGCCGGACAGTCTCGTGCCTCATGTCATCTATCTCGCCGTCTGGAGCGCGAGCGCCCTTCTGATCCTCCTCGGGGGCAGCCGTCTCCGGATGGGAGCCCTCCTCGGGACGGGAGCGAGTCTCGTCACGTTCGGACTCTTCTTCGCCGACGCGGGCACGGCGATCGCCGGGGGGGCGCACGTCATGGGAGCTGGCCTCGTGCTCGGGCTCGTCGGCTGGCTGGCTTGCTTTGCGGGCTCGGTGACTGCCTGCGTGTGCTCCCGCGGGAGTGATGCGTTCGGCAAGCCGCGCGGTCCCGAGCTGGTCCCGTTCCTGGCCTTGACTCTCGCCGCCCTCGGCGCTGCGGCCGCGTTCGCCCCCTCTTGGGACAGCTACGTCCTGCAGACCTCAGCCGGAGCGAGGGACTCGCTCACCGCCGGCAACGTCTTCTCGAACCCGGCTCCGGTGATCGCCGGGAATGTGATGGTGATGGTCGTGCTCGTCGCCGTCGTCGTCGCAGCCGCCCTGTGGCGCCCGATCCTCCATGGGGCCGCGTTGCTGGCCGGAGCACTCAGCCCGATGATCGCTCAGGCGATCTCCGCCTTGATCCAGATCGGCGAGCACACCTCCCCGACGATTTTCGGGATCTCGTCAGCGGAAGCCGCGCGGGCAGGGCTGACGATCACCTCAGGCCTCACGCTGGCGTTCTGGATCTACTGCTTCTTCGTACTGGCACTGACAGCAATAGGAGGGGCCGCGCTCCTCGCAGTGCACTCGAGCCCGACCGACCGCGCTCTGCCCGCCGTTCAGAGGAGCACTTACGGCTCCTATACGACCGTCGCCAGGCCGACAGAACTCTCGCCCCTTGGACCTCTGCCACCGCGCCAGAAAGATTGACCTGCTCGGGTGAGCTGTGCCGGAGCAGCTCACCCGGTGATCGCGCTGGCCTTGCGGGACAAGCCTGGCGAGCGGGGACGAGGCTCTGGTCTCGGGTTCGGAGGCGATCGAGACAGGCGGGTACGCCAGCATTCCCTGTCCTCCCGTGCGATCATGGCAAGAAGGAGGTGTGAGATCACGGCTCGTCCGCCGGCTCCGAGGAGATCGCGACACCAGGGCGTCGGGTTCGAGGACCTTCTCGACGTGGCGACGAATCTGCGATGGACCTGGCAGGCGCGCACCCGGGCTCTTTTCGCGCGCCTCGATCCGACCGCCGGTCCCTCTGCCCTCGAGTGGCCGTGCCGCCTGCTGCTCGGTCTCGGACGCGCCGCGGTGGAACAGCGCCTCGCCTCCGACCCCGATCTCGCGAAGCTCGCAGCGGCGGTCGTCGCGGACACGAAGAGCTACGAGGCGAGTCGCGCCAAGACCTGGTTCCCCCAGACGCACCGCAAGGACCGCCGCTTCGAGGTGGCGTACTTCGCCGCGGAATTCTCCCTCACCGACTCGCTGCCGGTGTACGCGGGCGGCCTTGGTGCCGTCGCCGGCGAGTTCCTCAAGTCGGCAAGCGCACTCGGTGTTCCCCTCGTCGGAGTCGGCCTGCTCTATCGGGAAACGTCGCATCAGTGGGTTGACGACACCGGGCTGCAGCAAGAGTCGTGGGAGGTCCTCACATTCGAGCGGCTACCCATCGAGTTGGCACGCGACGCGAAGGATCGTCCGGCTCGAGTCAAGGTTCCGCTCCCGGGGCGGGACGTAGTAGCCCAGATCTGGACCGTGATGGTCGGACGGAACCGGCTCTATCTTCTCGACACCAACCTCAGGCAGAATCAAAGAGCCGACCGAGCCATCACCGGGAGGCTCTACGGCGGCGACCAGGAGACGCGCATCCAACAAGAGCTCGTTCTCGGTGTCGGCGGTGTCAGAGCCCTGGCGGTCCTCGGTCACGAGCCCGAAATGGCGCACCTCAACGAAGGCCACTCCGCCTTCGCCGCCCTGGAGCGCGTTCGCCAGCTGATGGTTCGCGATGGGCTCTCGTTCGCCGAAGCTCGCCTGGTCGCGGCGCCAGGGCTGTTGTTCACGACCCATACCCCAGTCGCGGCCGGGCACGACTACTTCCCGGCCGAGCTCGCCAACCGGTACCTCGAGCCATATGCCTCGCTGATCGGCGTCGACCTAGAGACGCTCAGCTCGCTCGGCCGCTACCGGCCGGACGACCGACTTGACTCGTTCTGCCCCACCGTGTTCGCACTGCGGCTGGCGGGCGCCCGCAACGGAGTGAGCCGCCTGCACGGCGCGGTGACCCGTGAACAATGGGGAGGGCTTTGGCCGCGCCTACCCTCGAACGAGGTGCCGATCGGCCACGTGACGAACGGGATCCACTTCTCGTCCTGGATCTCCCCCGAGATCGAGAAGCTCCTCGACTTTCAGCTCGGTCATGAGTGGAAGACGACACCAGGGTCACCAGCCTCGTGGAAGCCGCTCGTGGGCTCCGAAGACGAGGAGCTGTGGGATGCAAGGTGTCGCGCTCGCGCCCGGCTCATCGAGTTCACCCGGGTCCACCGCAACGAACAGCTCGCCCGCCGCGGCACCGATGCCAGACGTCTCGCGGCTACCGACGCGCTCCTTGACGCCGATGCGCTCACCATCGGCTTCGTCGGGCGGTTCGTTGCGTACAAACGCCCCACGCTGTTCCTGCGCGACCCGGATCGTCTCGCGCGTATCCTCGACGATCCGGACCGACCCGTCCAGATCATCTTCGCAGGCAAGGCCCATCCCCGCGACGAGTTCGGAAAGCAGCTGCTCCGCGAGGTCGTCGAGTTCGCGCGACTGCGACGCCTGCAGCATCGAGTCGTGTTCATCGAGGACTTCGATATCACGGCGGACCGAGCCCTGGCCCAAGGTGTCGACCTGTGGCTGAACACCCCGCGGCGGCCCCTCGAAGCCTGCGGCATCGGCGGCATGAAGGCGGGGGTGAACGGCTCGCTCAACCTCAGCACGCTCGACGGCTGGTGGGACGAAGTCTGGAACGACGCCGACCCGGGCGCGCCGCCGATCGGGTGGTGCATCGGGACGGGCCAGCGTTATGAGGACTTTGACGCCCAGGATGCGAGCGACGCCGAGTCGTTGTACGACGCACTCGAGCACAAGATCGTTCCGACGTTCTACGACCGGGATGCTCAAGGTGTGCCGCGAGCCTGGCTGGCGTCAATTCGCCAGTCGATGGCAAGCCTGGCACCGACCTGGCACTCGCACCGGATGGTGCACGACTACGTCGAGTACTTCTACCTGCCAGGAGCGCATCGCGGGCGCTGGCTCTCGGCAGAGGGTCACGCGCGTGCACACCAGCTTTGCTCTGCCCTTGAACGCCTGCACGACGGGTGGCCTGCGATTCGGGTCACCGTCGAGACCGCCACCGTCGCTGCGGATGGCACTCAGGTCGAGATCTTGGCTGACCTGGGTCCGCTCGAGCCCTCTGACGTCACCGTGCAGCTCTGGGTGGCGCCGACTCATGACGAGGCCTACCCGCTGGACACCGACTACGAGGGAGGGCGGGACAACATCTCTCGCTATGGCGTGCGTGTCCCGCACGAGGCGGGCAATGACGCCGAGCTGGTTGCCCGCGTCCTGCCTTGCCATCCCTTGCTCGCCGATCCGTACGTCCCTGGCCTCATCACCTGGTCGGACTGACGCTGATCGTGGCTGTAGCTCCTCACGTCCCGGCAACCTTGCGAGCTCTCGCCACTGATGCCGGGATCTTGCTCGAGTACATGGATGGCTCCGGTGTGCCTCACCGCGCCGACGCCGAAGTGCTCCTTGCAGTACTGAGCGCGCTCGGCGTACCGATCAGCCAAGCTGGCGACGCGGCACGCCTGCTCCGCAGCCGCCGCAGCGCGCGCATCGAACAGATTGTGGAACCGGTGACCGTCCTCAATGACGCGTCCCTCGGCAGGGTTCCCGTCAGGCTGCGGGAGGCGGACACCGACTTGGAGTGTGCGATCGAATCCGACGAGGGCGAGCGCGTGGAATGGCGCATCCAACGGGACGATCTCGCCTCGTTGTCGGTAGCGCGCGTCGACGGCCGGCCCGTGTACCGAGGTGCCGTACCGCTGCCTGCCATCTTGCCGCGCGGCTATCACTACTTCACCGTTCGGGTCCGAGGTCGCACAGGTACGACGACGGTCATCGTGGCTCCGGGGGCCGGCGCCCGTGGGCGCTTTGCCGAGGGCTGGCGCGCCTTTGGGATCGTAGCGCCACTGTTCTCTTTGCATTCTGCCCGCAGCTGGGGATCAGGGGACCTGAGCGACCTCGACGAGCTCGCCCGCTTCGCCGCCAGGGAGCAAGCAAGTGTGGTCTCGACACTTCCATTGCTGGCCGGCTTCGGGCCGGAGTCATTCGAGGCGAGCCCGTACCTACCAGTGAGTCGCCGCTTCTGGCACGAACGCTGGATCGACGTGGAGCGCGTGCCTGAGTTCGCTTGGTCTCCGGCAGCACGCGTGCTCGTCTCGGGCGCCCAGGCGGCAGAGCGACGCGCCACCTGGGTTCATGACTCACGTGTGGACGGCGCCGCCGTGACGGCGGCAAAACGCGCGGCCCTGAGCGCGATGGCGACCGCCGTGGAGCATTCGGCCATGGGTCGTGAGACGGCGTTGCGCAACTTCATGTTCGAACGCCCGGAGCTGGTTGACTATGGGCGCTTTCGCGCGGCCGTCGATCGCTTCGGGATCAATTGGCACAACTGGCCCGGGCCGCTGCGCGGCGGCTTGCTCAGATGGAGCGACGTCGACCCGGTCAATGAGCGCTATCACATCTACGCCCAGTGGGTCGTTCACGAGCAAGTGGCGGAGCTGTCAGAGCGGCTCTCCCAGCGCGGCCAAGTCCTCGCCCTCGACCTGCCTATTGGCGTACATCCCTACGGTTACGACGTCTGGCGCCGCCGCGATCAGTATGCAACCGGCATGTCAGTCGGGGCACCGCCTGATGGTTTCTTCGTGCAGGGCCAGTCTTGGGGCTTCCTCCCCGCGCGACCCGAGGCGCTGCGGGCTGACGCACACGCGGAGTTCCGCGCTGCGCTCGCGCATCACCTACACGTAGCCGGGATGCTGCGCATCGACCACGTGATGGGCCTGCAAAGGTTGTTCTGGATTCCTGCCGGCGGCGAGCCGCGCGACGGCGTCTACGTGAAGATGCCCTTCGAGGAGCTGCTCGCCGTGGTCGCGATCGAGGCGCAACGTAACCGTGCGGACATCATCGGCGAGGATCTGGGGACCGTCGACAACGAGGTACGACAAGGAATGCAGCGAGCCGGCGTACGGCGCTCGTATGTCGCCCAGTTCTCCATCCGCGATGCTGGCGAGCCGGTCCTCGAAACGCCGCCCGATGGCTGCGTCGCGAGCTTCTCGACCCACGATCTGCCCACATTCAGTGGTTGGTGGGCCGGTCGTGACATCGACGAGCGGCTCGAGTACGGGCAACTGGACGCGGCTTCGGCCGAACAGGCGCGGCTGGAACGAGCCCATCTGCGTGAGCGCCTTTCCACTCTGAGCCGGGAGGGGTTGCCAGCGGGCGAGCGTGACGAGAAAAGCGGGGCGACACGGCCGAGCTCGGTGCTCGCCGCCGTCAATGAGGCGCTGGCGCGCAGCGACGCCGGGCTCGTCCTCGTGCAACTTGACGACCTGCTCGGCCAGGAGGAGTCGGTCAACCTGCCGGGGACGAGCAGTGAACGACCCAACTGGGAACGCCTCACGGCTGCCCCTTTGGAGCAGATCGTGGAAGACCAGGCAGTGCACGAAGCCTTGGGGCCGCTTCGCGAGCACCGAGGGCGGGTGCCCTTTGGCTCCCTCAGTCGCCTGCAACGCGGCGCTGAAACGGTACTGGGCTTCAGCGTCCTCGGCCCCATGGACTTCTACCTGTTCAACGAGGGCAGGCATTTTCGCCTCTACGAGAAGCTCGGTTCCCACCTGATGACCGTCGACGGCGCCTCCGGAGCTCTCTTCGCCGTTTGGGCGCCGAACGCCGAGCGCGTCGCCGTGGTCGGGGACTTCAACGGCTGGAACGGCGCGCGGCACCCGCTCTCGGAGCGCGGCGAGTCGGGGCTCTGGGAAGGCTTCGTTCCTGGTGTCACCGCCGGGATGCGCTACAAGTACCGGTTGCTGTCGCGACTCGGGGGCGGCGAGTGCGACAAGGCGGACCCCTTCGCGTTCTCCAATGAGGAGCCGCCCAAGACGGCGTCGGTGGTCTGGGAGCCGCACCATGAATGGCTCGACAGCGAGTGGATGCGCAGCCGTGGACAAATGCAGCGCCTCGACAAGCCCATGTCGATCTACGAGGTGCATCTCGGTTCGTGGCGACGCGTACCAGAAGAGCACGGACGCTTCCTCAGCTACACGGAGATTGCTCCGCGCCTTATCGACCACGTCCGGCACTACGGCTTCACACACGTCGAGATCATGCCGGTCATGGAGCATCCCTTCTACGGCTCCTGGGGATACCAGATCACCGGCTACTTCGCACCGACCGCCCGCTACGGAACACCTGACGAGTTCGCCGCACTCGTAGACGCTCTCCACCAGGCCGGCATCGGTGTGATCCTCGACTGGGTACCTTCGCACTTCCCCTCCGACGCCTTCGCGTTGGCGCAGTTCGACGGCACCCACCTCTACGAACACGCCGACCCCCGCCAGCGAGTGCAACCGGACTGGCAGAGCTGGATCTTCAACTACGGCCGCAACGAGGTCCGCAGCTTCTTGATCTCGAGCGCTTGCTTCTGGCTCGACCGGTTCCATGCCGACGGGTTGCGCATGGACGGCGTCGCCTCGATGCTCTATCTCGACTACTCGCGCGGGGCCGGAGAGTGGGTCCCGAACCGCTTCGGCGGCAACGAGAACCTCGAAGCGATCGAGATGCTCCAAGCCTGCAACACCGAGGCGTACGGATCGTTTCCCGACATCACGACCGTCGCGGAAGAGTCCACCGCCTGGCCGGGAGTCTCCCGACCAGTCGACGCCGGCGGTCTTGGCTTCGGCTACAAGTGGGATATGGGCTGGATGCACGACACGCTCGACTACCTGGCGAAAGATGCTGTTTACCGGCCTTGGCATCACGACAGGTTGACCTTCCGCGCGGTCTACGCCAACAGCGAGCATTTCGTGCTCCCGCTCTCGCACGACGAGGTCGTTCACGGCAAAGGCTCACTGTTCAGCCGCATGGCCGGCGACGAGTGGCAGAAGTTTGCCAACCTGCGGCTCCTCTACGGCTACCAGTTCACCCAACCCGGCAAGAAGCTGCTCTTCATGGGCGGCGAATTCGGCCAGCGCTCGGAGTGGAACCACGATGTGAGCCTCGATTGGCACCTCCTCGACTCCCCCGCCCACCAAGGCGTCTCCGCCTGGGTGCGCAGGCTGAACGAGCTGTACCGCTCTGAGCCGTCCCTCTACCGGGACGACCTCGCCGGCAGAGGCTTCGCCTGGATCGACTGCGAAGACCGGTCGCAGAGCGTGCTCTCCTATGAACGGCGCGACGGCGGCGAGGGTGTGCTCGTGGTGATAGCCAACTTCACGCCGGTGCCACGCGAGAACTACCGCGTGGGCATGCCGAACGCCGGTCGTTGGCAGGTGCTCGCCAATAGCGACGAGCCGCAATTCGGCGGCAGCGGCTATGTCGTACCCGAGTCGGTCGACACGACCGAGACGCCCTGGCAAGGGCGCGACCAAAGCGCCTTGCTCGTGCTGCCACCGCTCGGACTTCTCGTCCTGAGCCAGACGAGATAGGTGACGATGGCGCTCGCTGCCCGATGCCTCGGTCTCGGAGGGGACCATCAAGGGCCACAGGCGCGCTCGGCGATTCGGCGAAGGCGACGTCGGTCGAGCGGCCGAGCAGCCTCGCGAATGTGAGCCGGCGCCACTCAACCATTAGCTTCGGACATTATGAATTCGCCTCGCGACCGCGATCTCCGCCTGGACGGTAGGAACGACTTGGTTCGAGCCGTGGACCGCCTGGGTCGACGGCTACCGGAGCCCTTGTATCCGCTGGCTCAGATCGCTTACAACTACAGCTGGTCATGGACACCTGGGGGCCGTGAGCTCTTCGCGCGGCTGGGCCCGCACCGGTTCAATCTGAGCGGCGAGAACCCCGTTCGCTTCCTCCGTGACCTTCCCGAGCGCTCGCTGCTCGAGGCGGCGACCGACGAAGAGTACCTAGCTCGTGTCAACTCGATAGCCCAAGTGCTCGACGACGACCTGGCCCGCCCCGCTCGGACAGCCCTCGGTGAAGGGCCGATCGCCTTCTTGTGTGCTGAGTTCGGCGTGCACCAGTCCCTGCCGGTGTACTCGGGCGGACTCGGGGTGCTGGCCGGCGATCTCCTGAAAGAGGCGTCGGATCAGGCGCTGCCACTGGTCGGCGTCGGGCTCCTCTATCGCCGGGGATACTTCCACCAGCGCGTCGACAAGACGGGATGGCAGCACGAGTACTGGATCGAGACCGATCCCGGGACGCTGCCCGCGGCGCGCGTCAGTGCCGCGGACGGTTCGCCGTTGACGATCAAGGTCCCGGTCTGGGGTGGTCACGTCGCCGCTCACGTCTGGCGGACCGACATCGGCCGGGTGCCGCTCTACCTCCTCGACACCGACATCGCGGAGAACACCCCGCTGCAGCGCTGGATAGGCGCTCGCCTGTACGAGGGCAACCGGCCGATCCGTCTCGCGCAGTACGCCCTGTTGGGAGTTGGCGCCGTCCGTGCGCTCGAAGCGATGTCGATCAGACCCACCCTCTTCCACCTCAACGAGGGCCATGCCGCGCTGGCTACCGTGGCTGCCGCGTCGGCCATCGCCCACGTTGCGGAGGGACGAGTCGCGGACCTGGCTGCCGCGCTCGAGCGCGGCCGCGACCGCTTCGTGTTCACGACGCACACCCCGGTACAGGCCGGCAACGAGACCTACACCCGCGAGGAGATCTTCCCAGTGCTCGGATCGCTCGCCTCGGAGCTCGATTTCGACCCAGAGGCGTTCTTGAGCCTCGGCCGGGTGCACCCGGCCGACGTGAACGAGCCCAGCGGGCTGACACCGCTGGCGATCCGTGCGGCCCGCTCGACGAACGCAGTGAGCGCACGCCATGAGTCGGTCGCGCGTGACATGTGGCACGCGATGTTCCCGGACCGGACCACCGACCAGGTTCCGATTGGCCACGTCACCAACGGCGTGCACCTCCCGACCTGGATGGCGCCGCCGATGCGGACGCTGCTGGCGCGCCACTTCGGCGAGGGCTGGGAACGGCACGCCTCCGACCCGGCGGTCTGGGCCGGCCTGGAGTCGATCCCGGACGAGGAGCTCTGGGAGGTCCGTTGCCAACAAAGACGTGACCTGATCGCGATGATCAGGCGGAAGGTCGTGGTCGACCGCCTGGCACGGGGCGAGGACCTCGATTTTGTGCAGGCCGCAGCCGAAGCATTCGACCCGTCCTTCCTCACGATCGGGTTCGCTCGACGCCTGGCGACCTACAAGCGGCTCGACTTGGTAATGCACCCTGCCACCCGAGCCTTGGAGCTGCTCGATCATGACAAGCCCACGCAGGTGGTCCTGGCGGGGAAAGCTCATCCGCTCGACGACGCCGCGAAAGCGATCGCACAACACCTGTTCGCGCTGAAGCGTTCGCCTGGGGTCGGCAATCGCGTGGTCTTCGTGGAGGACTACGACTTGAGCGTCGCAAGCACGCTCATAGCCGGCTGCGACGTGTGGCTCAACCTGCCCCGCCCGCCGCTCGAAGCGAGCGGCACGAGCGGCATGAAGGCGGCCCTGAACGGGTGTCTCAACCTGAGCGTGCTCGACGGCTGGTGGATCGAGGGTTTCGACGGATCGAACGGCTGGGCCATCGATGGTGACGTCGATCCCGACGAGGCTGCAAAGGACGAGCGTGACGCCACGAGGCTCCATGCCTTGCTCGAGGACGAAGTGCGGCCGTTGTTCTTCGAGCGTGACCAACTTGGGATTCCGAGGCTCTGGCTGCAACGTGTCCGGGCGTCGATGCGCACCCTTGTCCCGAACTTCAGCGCCACGCGCGTGCTCGACCAGTACGCGAGCCAGGTCTACAAGCTCCGATAGAGCTGTCTTCGGCTACTCGTCTGCGATGACGCTGATCACGCGCGAGGTCGGAAAGGCTGCTCGAACCTTGCTCTCGGCACGTCGCTACTCGACGAGAATCCTCAGGTGGCGTACGGCCGGGGAGCCGTGGCTCAGCAGACGGTCATGGAGGGTGCGCAAAGTCCAGTCCGGATGCCGACGGCGGAGATCCCCGACGAGGCCGCTCAGCTCGCTATAGCCGACGTAGTACGTGGAGAGCTGGGCGGAGGTAAGCAGGGCACGGCGCCACTTGCCGGTCGCCTCGCCTTCTTCTTGAAAGCCGCGCTCGATCATGAGCCTCATGGCGGCATCCTCGGCGAGCTCCTCAGCGTGGACTTTGGCATCGAGGATCGCGTTCAGGATCGTGCGCAGCTGCCTTTTCAGTTGCTGGAGGCGCAGTGCGCCCGGGTCGGCTTCTCCCGGGTAGCCGAGCTCGACCATCACGCTCTCGGCGTAAACCGCCCAACCTTCGACGAAGGAGCCCGAGTACCACACGGCGCGCACCGGGCTCGATCCGACAAAGCGCCTGGCGTGCTGTTCCTGGAGCAGGTGGCCGGGCATCGCCTCATGGGTCATGAGGTTGTACACCGAGTGGCGGTTGTACTCACGGTAGAAGGACGCGACGCGCTCCTCGGTCCATTCGGCGGGAGTAGGTGAGACAGCGATGAACGTCGGAATCTCGGCCGTCTCGAGAGGACCGGGCGGGTCGCAGTAGGCGACGACGACGCCACGGTCGATCTCCGGCATCGCAATCACTTCGAAGGGATCCTCGTAGGTGCTCACGATGGCCCGCCTCTCCACGAAGTCGATCTCGGCTTGGATCGCCGAGCGCGCGAGGTCGAGGATGGTGTCGTTATCGGGCCTGTCAGCGGCGAGCGCGTCGAGCGCCTCGCGGACGAGGCCCGCCGAGGAAGGAGGACGCGAGAGGCGGCGAGAGGCGGCTTCGGTGATCTCCTCGGTGACGCGCTCAAGGTCGGCCCTGGCACGAGCGAGGATTGACACAGCGTCGCTCTCCGCGTCGAGTGTGAGCGCGAGCTTGCGCGAGAAGCGCTCAGGACCGAGACGTGGATCGCGGAACGAGTCGTCGCGTTCCGAGACGGCCAAGCGCTCTCCCAACCAGGCTCGGTGTGCCTCGAGCGCCTCGAGGGCAGCCGGGCGTACCGCGTCGATCTCGGCTCGGCTCGCCGGCGAGTCCTCGAGCAAGCGATCGATCTCTCCGATGATGAGGGCCGACGTGCCTGCGAACTGGCCGAGGGCGGTTTCGAGGTGCACCTTCGGCATCGCCTCCAGGCTCGCCCGGGCAGCGGCGAGCGCTCGAGGGATAGCGGCGAGTCGGCCCGCGAGCGAGCGCAAGCGATCTCCAGGCGGCGCGAAGTCCCTCGCCGTGATGTCATAGACGGCACGACCGGGATTGGCGACCATCGGATTCCACGTGTGCTCGCCCAGTTCGTCCAGCTCGAAGGCGAGCAGCTCGAAGGTGTTCCCGAGAAGACGCGCGTCCACGCGGTTCTCTGAGCTGAGCATGTCAGGATCGAAACCGGCCAGGCGCTTCAGATTCCGGCCGACTGCCCCTCGCCAGCTCTCGAGCGCGGCCGGGCTCATGTCGGGCAGCTCAGCGTCATAGCGATGGTCGCCGAGCGCCGTCGCCCAGTCGGGACGGTGCTCGAGCGCGTCCTCGAGCGCGCTTTTCGCGAACGCTGCGAAGGCGTCATCAACTGGCGAAGCGTTGTCGATTTCGATTGGCGTACCCTACCGGATCATCCGCTTCCTGGGCTGCCGGAAAGCCACTCGAAGCTCACCAGCGAGGCCCCCAAATCGCCCGCTTCCCGGGCTGGCTCCTTCGCCCCGCGAGTGCCCGTACGAGCTGCCTCCGGCGCATCGCAAATCCCGTCTCCTCGAGCGCCAACTCCCGAACTCGCTCCCGAGTTCAAGCTCCTTCCGGCGCCACGCGTCGCTCGACGGGCCCGCGATGCTCCCCCATCATGGCCGCCGTATCGCAATCCATTTTGGGTCTCCCTTCCGTTAGTCGTAAACTTCTCTTGTCAGGATCACGAAGGGAGAAGTTATGCCCAGGTATGTCGTGGTCACCCGCATAATCGTCAGGCCGCAGCCATTAAGCGGGTTGACCGGCTATTCGCCGACAGAGAGGATTCCGGGCACCTGGCACCTCGCCGAGGTCGCTGACAACGACAAACTGAGCGTTGCTCATGCCTGTGGTGCCCCGACCGCCCAGGTCGAGG
>JBKQMT010000169.1:0-11059 GCA_052146595.1 Acidimicrobiales bacterium | reverse complement strand
CCGAGAGCTCCTCCAGGCCGACTTGGACTTCCGGGCAATGACCCCCGGCCGATTCTGGGAAGCTAGCGACGCCGACACCGTCATTGACGGCATCCTGTTGGGCCAATGGTTCGAGCCCTCGGATGAGATCAAGGAACTTCTCACAGTCGAAACCGCTTCTGTCGGACAACGCAACCGAGTCGGCTTCCAGTTGCGCGTCGAGAACCTCGACGGACAGCACCTCGTCGAACAGCAGGCGTACTACGAGCACGACGGTCACCGCATCGGATGGCTACGGATCATGTGCGCTGGATACCAGCCCCTGCGCGATTAGCCTCCCGGCGGCTTCCAGCCGAGATGGCGACCAGCGGTCGGGTTCGACCCCGAAAGCCTCAATGTGTCCGCCGCCGCGTTAGCGGCCCGCGCCGGGTTGGCGGGAGGAAGTCATCGGCACCTCGTCCAGGCTGCGCGATCTGCGCTGTCCCCTCTGGAAGCTCGAGCGGTCCACTCTCGCGCCGTATCGGGGCTCGGTCTCGGCTCAGTCACCACTCTCCAGCGAGGCGCGAGACATCTTGATCATGGGTGCGAGCTGTAGTCGAAGTCGGTCGTGAAGGCGGCGTGCCGCCGCCCCCTCACTTCCCACCGCAATGCCGGATCGGTGGACTGAAGCACCTCGCCGTGGAGTTCGGTGCCGGGATGGTCGAAGCCGGGAATGCCGCATTGCACATCGCCGAACGCAGATGCTTCTCCCTCAGCCTCGACGGTCAGATAGCCAAGCACGTCGATTCGCTTGCGCGGCGTCGTGTGCTCCAAAGTGATCCGGGCACGACGCACGGCGTGAATCTCGCCAATGGCCGGGCCGTAAAGCTGTGCCACCGATCCGCCCGCGCGACCAAGGAAGATGTCGGCCATCGCACCGAGTTGATCATCGTCGGCCCGTTGCTCGACATAGAGCACGACCTCCCACGGAGAGCTCGGTTGCACCTGGTCGTAGTAGCGGATCGAGAGCACAGCCCGCAGATCAGAGAGATCGCAGGGGCCGAAGTGGCCCTCGAGGACGTGCCAGGAAAGAGCGCCGAAGCACTCGCCGAAACTAGAAGGCCCACCTGGGCGGCCGCCCACGCTACGGCAGGGACAGATGGCCTCACAGTTGCACCCCTCGAAGTACGAACCCCGAACGCGCCAGTCCATGGCAGCGCCAGGAGACCCATCTGTCATGACATGTTCCCCATGGAACCTACCGGCTGGAGGCCAGGAGCGAGTTGCGGCAGAAAGACCACTAGCACGGCGAAGACGAGGGCAACGATCCCGAGAGCTCGACTGAAGCGGCGTCCCCAGGGACCGGTCTTCTCAACGAGGACAATCGCCGCCAGCACGACCATGGCTGCCACGTTCATGAGGCCGAACGCGACGAGAAGCGCCATCAGGGCCCAACAGCACCCCAAGCAGAACGCCCCGTGGTACAGGCCGACCCGCAGGTCACGGGTGCGCCCACGATAAGAGCCGAATTTGAGCACAAAGCCCAACGGCGAGCGGCATCGGGCCAGGCAGCGGTCCTTGAGGGGCGTGAGCTGGTAGAGGCCACAGGCTGCGAAAATGCACGCCGCCAGTGCCGTAGCCGCCGCCGAGTGTCCGCGAGTCGTTTGGTCGGCCAGCCATGCAAGCCCATAGGCCGGGAGTGCGGCGATGGTCCAAACCAGCAGGTATCCAACGGCCAGCTCAAGCAGCCGTCGTCCGCGGTCCTCAGTGAACGTCCGCGTATAAAGCGATGCGAATGGGGTGACAGACGGCAGCATCATGGCTGCCATCATGAGCGCCCAGATGGCGACGAAACTGCCGATACCCACTCCCATCGTCCCGGGCATCGGTCCCATGCGGCGTGCCACCACCACGACCCCTATCCACGCACCGGCTGCCCCCAAGAGCAGCAGCGAGGAGGGAAACGTGAGACGCCGGAGACTCGGGGCGGCGGTACTCACGAGGCCCAGGAGAACGGCGCCGAGTGCCCGTTCTTGCCCTCGTTGGCGAACGACAGCCCGAACGCTTCGACGCGAGAGCGATTGGCCTTGGCGATACTGAGCGTGGAGTTGGCTGGGTGGAACATCCCGGTCAAGTGCTCCACCTCGCCGCGCGGGTTGCCGGGCGCCACGAAGTCCTCGACCTCGATGTCCATTAGCTCGCCGACCTTAACCGAGTGGATCCGGTCCTCACTTACGTAGTCGATCGGAGCGCTTTCCATCCCGAGGAACTCGCCTATGAGAGGACTAAGCATTGCCATCGGTCCGCCTGCGTGGCCCCCGAACACGGCCCCGAGCTTCTCCGCCTGTTCCGGCGAGGCCGCGGCATCCATGACGACACCGACGCGCCAATTGCCATCGGCCATCACCCGAGGAGTGTCGGCGAGGATAACCACGGTCTTCCCGCTCACGTCTACTCCATCGACCTCGCCTTGCCCGACGTGGAACACCAGTACCACCCGGCACCGATCCTGGTCTCCCGGCAGCGTGAGCCCGGAGGTGGTGCAGGGACAGACCATGTCGCAGGAACAGTTCTCGAAGTAGGTACCTTCCAATTGCCAGGCCATGGCTCCCCCCTTGGTCGGCTCCCCGTCGCCGTGTCGTCTCGGCGGCCGGGTGCTCTGTCTTCGTCGCTTCCCGCAACGGACTGAACGTCGACCGAGTGGGATCGCGTAGGCGCAGATTAGATCCGCGAGCGAGCGAAGCCAAGAGGGCGCGGGACGATCCCGGAGTCAGCGGCCGCTTCGTGGACATCCTCATCGCTGAGCTTCGGACCCGATCGCCGTCGAGGGACCCCGTTGCGCTCGAGATGAGCGAGCACCCTGGTGCGGTGGATGTTGAAGCGAGCGGCGATCTGGAGAACCGAGTTGCCGTCGGCGTAAGCGGCAATCAGCCGTTCGATGTCAGCGGTTCCGAGGCGGATCTGGGTTTGGCGATTGTCGGCCTCGAGCTGCCTGGCGCATTCGATGTTGAGGTCTCTTCGGCACTTCAGATCGCGAACTCCCTTGTCAGAGACCTGCACGAAGTCCTCACCGGGGTTCTAAAGCCGTCCCATAAGGTCCACCCACCCACCCGACCCGCCCGTTGTCAGAAACACAACGTTCTCCCTGTTGGCAGGCCGATTTTCGTGTCCGATCGCTCTAGCAGGTTCGTTTCGTCGTTCAAACCCCTTGTCCAGCCGGCCGTGCCCTGGGCCGCGAGCAGACGCAGCTACTGAGGCCGAGTGGGGCACGCGGCGCGGAGGTCCAACCCATAACGCCGGATGCTCGGCGGGTCCGCCGATTACCCTGACTGACGAACCTCGCGTCGTTCTGGTTTGGTGCGCGGCCAGTCGGCCTCTTGAGCGACAGCCAAGTGCCTGCCAAGCGAACCGCGGACGGGCGGGGAGGGGACTAGACCGGGTCCTTCGGTGATTTCGTCGCCTTGATGACCGCGGAGTGGATGCCGGGCAGGTACTCGGACGTCGACCTGATGCTGACATCTTCGAACCCAACGCTCCTGAGGCCCGCTTCGTACTCCTCAAACGACAGCGCACCCGCTACACAGCCTACGTAGGTGCCACGCTCGGCCCGCTGTGCTGGAGTGACGTCGTCGTCGGCAACAATGTCGCTGATGCCTAAGCGGCCGCCAGGACGAAGCACTCGGTACATCTCGGCGAACACTCGCGCCTTGTCCGTCGACAGGTTGATGACGCAGTTCGATATGACGACGTCGACGGTGCTCGCAGGGAGCGGGACGGCCTCGATGTAGCCCTTCAAGAACTCGACGTTGCTCGCCCCGGCATCGTCACGATTCCTGATCGCGAGAGCGAGCATCTCTTCGGTCATGTCGAGTCCGTACACCTTGCCGGTCGGCCCGACACGCTTGGCCGACAGCAGAACGTCGATGCCGCCTCCGGAGCCGAGGTCGAGCACGGTCTCGCCCGGATGAAGCTCTACGACCGCTGTGGGGTTGCCACAACCGAGGCTCGCAAGCACCGCGGCCTCAGGCAGTCCCTGCTCATCGAGTCGCCCGTAGAACTCCCGCCCGGTGGCGTGATCCGCTTCCGCACATGTCTTGCCGGGATGGCAGCAGTCATTGGCGGCACCGGCTCCCGTGCTCACGGTTATCGCCGCTTCTGCGTAGCGACGGCGAACGTCCTCACGAAGATTGGTGTCCCTCTCCATTTCATAGCCTCCTTCGTAAACCAGGTGCAGTCGAGGTCTTCAGAGCTGAAGGGCCGATTGAAGGGCAGCCAGGCGATCCGGCACCAGGGAGTACCAGACCCACTTGCCCCGCCTGTCGCCTACGACGAGACCAGCCTCGCCGAGCACCTTAAGGTGATGACTCACCGTCGGCTGGGCCTTGCCGAGCGGTTCGACGAGGTCGCACACGCACACCTCGCCCCCTTCGGCGGCGGCGAGGATCGAAATGACCCTGAGCCGGGCGGGATCAGCCAATGCGGCGAAGCCTGTCGCCAGTTCGACCGCACTGGCTTCGTCGAGCGGTGCCGCAAAGACAGACGGACAACACGCGTCGACCGCGGTGTCGAGCAGAGCGCTGTGCTTTGCCATCCCTCTCCCTCTCCCATTGACATCGGTGAATGCATCGACCATTATAAACGCATCGACGGATACGAATGCAAGTGGATGATGGACCTGGCGATCGAAGCCGACAACACGTGCCGCTAGCGGTCGTTCGAGTCGGAGGGTGGTGGCAGTGAACGACGTCTTGCTGTGGCGACGGCTGGTGGCCGAAGCCTTGGGGAGCGCCTTCTTGGCCGCGGTCGTGATCGGGTCCGGGATCGCGGCCCAGCGTCTATCCCCAGGTAACACTGGCCTGGAGCTGTTCGAGAATGCCGCGGCGACAGCCGCGGGTCTGTTCACGATCATCTTGATGTTCGGACCGATCTCCGGAGGCCACTTCAACCCGGTGGTCTCATTCGTCGACGCCGCTTTCGGGGGACTGTCCTGGGGCTCAGCCGCTGCTTACCTGCCCGCCCAGGTCGCTGGTTGCATCGGCGGTGCCGTCGTCGCCAACCTGATGTTCTCCAAGACGGCTGTCAGCATCTCGAACCACGACCGTGCATCTGGCGGTCATTTCCTCTCCGAGGTCGTGGCGACCCTGGGTTTGATCCTGGTCATCTTCGCTCTCGCCCACAGTGGTCGGAGCCGAAGCGCCCCTGCTGCTGTCGGGGCGTACATCGGGGCGGCGTATTTCTTCACCAGCTCGACCAGCTTCGCCAACCCGGCCATCACCGTCGGGCGCGTGTTCTCCAACACCTTCGCGGGGATCTCACCTTTGACGGTTCCCAGCTTCCTCGCTGCCCAGGCCGTCGGTGGTGCTCTCGCCTTCGTCGTCATCAAGTCCCTCTATCAGGGAGTCACGAAGAACGAGGCGGCCGACATCCTCTTTCCCCATCACGAAGGCGCTGCTCGCAGCATCGACGGGGATCACAAGCCCGAAAAGGGGTCGCCGTGACAGACACACCCGTGGTCCTGTTCCTCTGCACCCACAATGCGGGTCGGAGCCTGGCGGCCAAGGTCCTGCTCGAGCACTACGCCCAAGGCCGGGTAGATGTCCGCTCGGCTGGGTCCGAGCCGGGCGATCAACTCAACCCTGTCGTCGTCGCCATCCTCACCGAGCGGGAACTCGACCCGACCAAGGAGTTCCCAAAGCCGCTCACCGACGAAACCGCTCGGGCTGCGGACGTCATTGTGACCATGGGCTGCGGGGACACCTGCCCCTACTATCCCGGCAAGCGCTACCTCGATTGGGACATCGATGACCCGGCAGGCAAGCCGGCCGAGGACGTTCGACCCATAGTCGACGAGATTGACGGCAAGGTCCGAGCTCTCCTCGAAGAACTCACCGGGTCTGGCATCTAGGCCGTGGGTCTTTTGACCCTGGGTGGCGCCGACACGAGAGCGCACCATGTCGGTGTGGGAGCCGTTCTCGCCTACGTGGCCGCCAGCGTGGTCGGCCTGTGGGGGGTGGCCCACATCCTACCCACGGCACGAGTCGTCCATGGTTTCAGCGATACCTCCCGTGACAACCGGTTGGTTGTCGCCCAGGAGTGGGTTGCCGAGGCGATGACCATGTGGTTCATCGCTGCTGTCGTGGTCGTCGCCACCGCCTTAGGCAGCTCCCACCAGGCACTCGCAGACTGGATCTACCGGGCTTCAGCCATCATGCTTCTCGCAGTCGCTGTGCTGACGGCGGCGACCGGAGCCCGGACCGCCGTCATCTTTTTCAAGATATGTCCGGCTCTGCTCAGCGTCACGGCAGCGCTGTTGCTCACGGCGAGCTGGGTCTGAACCCGCCCATGGTGTTATCCGATTGCCGATCGAGTGGTTGCCAAGACGCCAATTGCACCGCGCAAGGGCCTTCTAGCTCCAGATAGAACCATCTGCGCTACTCAGTAGAGGGGTTAGGCCCGGCGACGAGTCCGTGCCGGTACGCATAGGCGACCGCTTGGGCGCGATCTCGAACTCCGGTCTTGGTGAAGAGATGGTTGATGTGGCTCTTCACGGTGGCCTCACTCACCACGAGCCGGGCCGCGATCTCCGCATTGGCAAGTCCGGCGGCGATCAGCTCCAGCACCTCGGCTTCGCGCATGGTGAGGCCGTCGGGCAAGTCCAACTCAGTTTCTCTTTCGTCGATCGTGCCCAAGCGCGCAAGGGCATTGACGACATGGTGCTGTACAGCCGGATCGATCGCAGCCTCGCCACGTTCGACCGCGGCGACAGCGGCCCTGATCTCGTCGGCTCCGGCGTCTTTGGTGAGGAAACCGCGCGCCCCCGCCCGTAGCGCGTCCACCACGGAGCGGTCGTCGGCGTAGGTCGTGAGCACGATGACTTTCACCACCGGGTAACTCTCGCGAAGACGCCGGGTCGCCTCGACCCCGTCACAGCGGGGCATGCGCAGGTCCATCAAGACCACGTCGGGGTTGACTTCGGCGGCAAGCTGGACCACCTCCTCCCCATCGGAGGCCATGCCAACGACCTCAAGGCCGGGCAGGAGGCCTATCAGCAGCGCGAGACCTTCACGGACCACCCGTTGATCGTCGGCGATGACGACGCGCGTGGCCCCTGTCATGCGGGCACCCAGAGGTCGACACGAAAGCCACAATCAGTCCGCGCAGCCGTGAGTTCGCCGCCAAGCAGCTTGGCGCGTTCACGCATCCCGGTGAGGCCGTAACCCTTGTCCACACGGTCGACGACCGAACAGTCCTTCTCACCGAAATCCTCAACTGTCAGTCGAGTTCCGTCGATCTCGTAGGACAGGTGGAGCTGGACCTGGGTGGGTGCCGCATGCTTGCGGACGTTGGTCAGGGCCTCCTGGGCGACACGATAGAGGGTTAGTCGAGCCTCGGAGCTCAACTCTCGCTCGGGACCGTCTACCTCCAACTTGCAGGGAGTGCCGGTATCGCGCGCGAACGAGCTCACGAGAGCCGGCAGGCCTTCAGGTCCCGGAAGCTCGTCATCGCGCAAGAGACCGATCGCGCGGCGGGCCTCCTCAAGACCTGCCTTAGCGAGGTGATGAGCGCGCTCAACGGCGTCGGTCAGATCTGGATCCGCTTGCCTCTGCGTGGCAAGCAACCTGGCGCCCTCCAGCTGGAGAACGAGTCCGGAAAGCGAATGCGCCAGCACGTCGTGCATCTCACGGGCAAGCCGCTGGCGTTCCGCTAGCGCAGCCGCACGGGATTGTGCCTCCCGACTCTGCTCCAGCTCGATGAGCATCCGCTCCGCCTGTGCCTGGCCTTCGGTGAGGCGCCTAGCCAGTAACGCAACGACGAAGAAGGCCAGGACCCCGAGCTCGTTCAACGCCAACGACCCAATCGACCTCCCAGTAGCGACAGTTCCCACGACTGCCTGAGCCACCAGCCCTACCGCAGCCACCGCGGCGCCCATCGAGGCTGAGACACGCAAGGTCGCACTTGTGACGGCGAGGAACATTGCAAGGAAGCCGGGGCCGTTCGGCTGCAGCCAGAACAACGTCACCGAGCTCGAGACCAACAGCGCAAAGAAGAGGGCCTGACCCTTTGTGGCGCAGGCAGGGACGCGCATGCCGCCAAGCATCCCGACGACGACTCCAACAAGGCCGAGCAGGACACCGAGATGATCGCCGCTGAGCCCGGGCGTCGGTTTGGTGAGCGAACCCGTGATCTCGATCAGCACGACCAGGGCGACTGCCGTCGTCCGTAATCCCCGTATCGCCGCTTGCTGGCGCCGTCGCGAACGTTCGAGCGAGACCGATGTCGGCGGCGTCTCTTGACTCACGAGTAAAGGGTACGCGCATGGTCGATTGCGGTCATCGTCTCGTGGGCTGAGCTTCGAGCCGGTCGGGATCCTCCCAGGGGTGGAGCCGCTCAACCCGTGGGTTGACGCCAGGGAATCGGCGAAGTTCAACCCGCAGGCCGAAGACGCCGCGAGGCCGCCGTCGTACCGTCACCTCAGATCGCACATGACCGAACAAGAAGCTGAAGGGACCGATGTGGGTATGACCGAGAAAGCTCTTCTAGAAACGGCAGAGCCGTCTGCCGAGGTCCGGGGCAACGACCCGGTGATCAGCGTCCGTGGTCTGGTCAAGCGCTACGGCGAGTTCTCCGCGGTGGCCGGTATCGACCTCGAGGTCAGCCGGGGAGAGATCTTCGCCTTCCTCGGTCCCAACGGTGCCGGCAAGACGACGACCGTCGAGATCCTCGAGGGCTTCCGTAAACGAGACGGAGGCGAGGTCTCGGTGCTCGGTGTCGACCCGTCTCGAGCGCACGGCGCCTGGCGCAACCGGGTCGGCGCCGTGCTGCAGGAGTCTCAACCCGAGCCGGGGCTGACGGTGCGAGAGTGCCTCGAGCTCTATGCCGGTTACTACTCCGCGCCACGCGAGGTCGAAGAGACGATCGCCCTCGTCGGTCTCGAGGAGAAAGCCGACACCCTTGGCGAGCAGCTCTCGGGCGGCCAGCGGCGCCGGCTCGACGTCGCGCTCGCTCTCATCGGCGATCCCGAACTGATCTTCTTGGACGAACCCACCACGGGCTTCGACCCCTCGGCACGTCGTTCGGCATGGGATGTCATCGACGGTTTGCGCAATCTCGGCAAGACCGTCTTCCTCACCACGCACTACATGGACGAGGCAGAGCACCTCGCCGACCGGATCGCCGTGATCGCCGCCGGTGTCATCGTCGCCAGCGGGACGCCACAGACCCTTGGCGGCCGGGATCGACTCGCCACGACGATCACCTTCAGGCTCCCAGACGGTATCGCTCTGAGCGAACTGCCTGCCCAGCTACAGGTGATCGCGGAGCCCAGTGCAGATGCCACCGTCGCACTGCGCAGCCACACGCCGCTCGTGCACGTGCGCGACCTCAGCACCTGGGCGCTCACCGCCGGCTTCGACCTTCCCGATCTAGAGGTCCGCCGACCGACGCTCGAGGACGTCTATCTCTCACTGACCAACCATGCAAAGGACAACAACCGATGATTCTCCTCATCCGCTGGCTCATTCGCCGTCACCGCCCTCGCAACTCCTCGTCGTCGCCTGGAAGCAGGAAGGGAAGGTTCTCATGATCGTCTTGATCCGCTGGCTCGTTCGTCGCTACCGCGGCCGCAACCCCGGGTCATCTGAAAAGGCGAGGGGCGCAAGCACCCCGCCCCACAGCGTGCCCTGGCTCGTGCTTCACCAGACCCGATACGAACTTGTGAGCTTCCTCCGGAACAAACAGGCAAGGTTCTTCACCCTGCTCCTTCCACTGGCGTTCCTCGTCATCCTCGTCGGCCTCTTCGGCAACCACACGGTCGGGTCCGAGCACGTCAGGGAATCGACCTACTACGTCCCTGGCCTATCGGCCATGGCGGTGATCTCCGCCTCCTTCGTCAACCTCGTCATCTCGATCACGGCCCAGCGCGAGGCCGGCGTTCTCAAGCGCCGGCGCGCCACGCCGGTTCCGGCCTGGGCCCTTATTGCCGGCCGAGCCCTCACGGCGATGGTGGTGTCGCTTGGCACGATGAGCGTGCTGATGCTGGTCGGCCGGTTTGCCTATGGCACCGACCTACCGGCAAGGACGATCCCTGCGGTCGCCCTCACGGCGATCGTCGGTTCGATCACCTTCTGTGTTCTCGCCTACGCCCTCTCTGCGCTGATCCGCTCGGCCGATGCCGCCCAACCGGTCGTGCAGGCGACAGTGCTGCCGCTGTATTTCATCTCCGGCGTGTTCGTGCCCGATGTGGACCTGCCCTCCTGGCTGTGGCACATCGCCGAGTTCTTCCCGGTCGAGCACCTCGCCGACGCTCTTCATCACGCTTACGACCCCGCCGTCCGTGGGACCGGGATTGCCTGGAGCGATCTTGCTGTGCTGACCATCTGGATGATCGCCGGCCTTGTGATTGCTCTTCGGCGGTTCCGATGGATGCCGGTCGCGGCCACGGCTGCCGCCTAACCGCACCAGTCGTGGCTTCTCACCCACGTGTGGATTCCGCCGTGGTCTACCGAAGTTAGCCACGGGTAGGGCTTCAACAACACATATGGAGGTCGAGAAAGTGCAAACCCTGACAGCAGAGCGAGCAGAAGCTCGCGCAGACGGCATCGGAAAGAAGTCCCAGATGAAGGTCTCATCCTCGGCTCCAGCGAAGCTCGGAGCAAATCCAATGAGTGACGCCGTCCAGCTTGTCTCCGTCACTAAGTCCTATGGCCGTCGACGACACCGCAGGGACGTGTTGCAAGGTGTTACTGCCAGCTTTCCCCGGGGCACCCTCACCGCCGTCATGGGGTTGTCCGGGTCGGGCAAGTCGACTCTGCTCCAGTGTGCGGCCGGGCTCGACCGGCCAAGCACCGGCAGGATCTACATCGGCGGGATCGACGTCACTGGCCTAAGACGGAAGAAGCTCTCGGTGCTTCGACGCGAGCACGTGGGGTTTGTCTTCCAGGCGTTCAATCTCGTCCCGACGCTGTCTGTGGCCGAGAACATCGCGCTCCCTCTTCGTCTCGACGGTCGCCACGTCGATCGCAAGCGCGTGCGGGAGGTGGCGGACCGGGTCGGGATAGCCGACCAGCTACGACGACTGCCGGACACGCTCTCGGGCGGTCAG
>JBKQMT010000168.1:0-24510 GCA_052146595.1 Acidimicrobiales bacterium | reverse complement strand
GCCATGTTGTACCCGCAGAAGGGCAGCATCGCGAACGGGTCGCGTCTCAGGGTTCCGACCGCCCCCGCGGCGGCAGCCGTCGTCTCCGAGGACATGGTCGCGCCGAGGAAAACGCCGTGGGCCCAGTCAAAAGCCTCGTGGACGAGCGGGACAACCGACGCCCGCCTGCCGCCGAAGAGGATGGCGGATATGGGGACGCCCTCCGGGTCCTCCCACTCGCTGGCGATCGCCGGGCACTGACTGGCCGGAGCGGTGAAGCGTGAATTCGGGTGCGCGGCGGGTGTGGAGACTTCCGGGGTCCACCCATTGCCCCGCCAGTCGGTGCAATGTTCCGGCGGCTCTGTGGTCAGGCCCTCCCACCAGACATCGCCGTCGTCGGTGAGCGCCGTGTTCGTGAAGATGCAGTTGGCCTTGAGCGTGAGCACCGCGTTCGGGTTGGTGACCATGTTCGTACCCGGTGCCACACCGAAGAAACCGGCCTCCGGATTGATCGCCCGCAGCGTCCCGTCAGGACCGAGCTTCATCCAGCAGATGTCGTCCCCGATCGTCTCGACCTTCCAGCCTGGCATCGTCGGGACGAGCATGGCGAGATTCGTCTTGCCGCAGGCCGAGGGAAATGCCCCGGTCACGTAACGGATCTCGCCGCCAGGTGAGGTCAGCTTCAAGATCAGCATGTGCTCGGCCAGCCAGCCGTCATCGCGGGCTATCACCGAGGCGATCCGCAGAGCGAAGCACTTCTTTCCCAAGAGGGCGTTGCCTCCGTAACCGGAACCGAACGACCAGATCTCGCGAGTGTCGGTGAAGTGGGTGACATAGACCTGACCTGGTTGACAAGGCCACGCCACGTCCTGCTGTCCCGCTTCGAGGGGGGCGCCGACCGAGTGCAGGCACTGCACGAAGTCCCCATCGTCGCCGATCATCTCGAGCACCCCCGCGCCCATCCTCGTCATGATGCGCATGTTCACTACCACATACGGCGAGTCGGTGATCTCGACGCCGACGTGCGCGATGGGAGACCCCAGGGGCCCCATGCAGAACGGCACCACGTACATGGTCCGTCCCCGCATCGCCCCACAGAACAGGTCGGTCATCGTGGCGCGCATCTCGTCGGGGTCCACCCAGTTGTTGGTGGGGCCCGCATCCCTCGGGTCGCTCGGGCAGACAAAGGTGCGGTCCTCGACGCGGGCGACGTCGGCCGGGTCCGAACGGGCCAGGTAGCTGTTCGGGCGCTTCGCATCGGACAACTTCGTGAAAGTTCCCCGGTCGACGAGGAGCTGGCACAGCCTGTCGTACTCGTCGGCCGAACCGTCGCACCACTCGACCTGCGCGGGTTGGGTGAGCGCCGCGACCTCGTCGACCCAGGCGAGGAGCTTGCGGTTGCTGGTCTTTGCCATTGGCCGATCGTAGGCGAGGCCCCGGCAAGCGCCCAAGTCGCCTGGCCGGCCTTGGACGACCACCGCCTGCCCGTGTCGGCGTTAGCGTCCGAACTTGTGTCAGGTGACGACGGCGAGATGGCTGCGATCGAGGTCATCCGCCAAGCCGTGCCACAACCACCCCAGGGCCAGACCTGGATCGGTGACGATGCCGCCGTCGTGTCCAGTCCTCCGGGCGGGTCACTGCTGCTCGCAGCGGACGTCGTGGTCGAAGGCGTGCACTTCGACCTCGGTCTCGTGGACGCGGCGGACGTGGGCTGGAAGGCGCTCGCCGTCAACGTGAGCGACATCGCAGCTATGGGCGGCCAGCCCCTGCACGCCCTCGTGACGGTAGCCGGGGCCAGTGCCTCGATGATCGACGGGTTGGCCCGCGGTCTCGCGGAAGCCTCAGCTGCCTACCAGTGCGCCGTCGTCGGCGGCGACCTCTCGTCGGGACCGTGCCTCGTCGTCTCCGTGGCCATCACCGGCACCTCGGACAACCGGCCGGCGATCCTCCGTAGCAATGCCCGCCCGGGCGACGCGCTGTTCGTAACGGGGCCTCTCGGCCGCTCGGCGGCGGGGCTCCGGGCCCTTCGCGCCGAGCTCACCGGTGTCGGGCCGGCACCGGCCGACCTCGCCGCCGCTTATCGCCGCCCCGTCGCCCGGCTGGGCGAAGGGAGGGCAGCTTCAGCGGGCGGGGCGACAGCGATGATCGATGTCTCCGACGGGTTCGGGATCGATCTCGACCGCCTCGCGACCGCTTCTGGCGTCGGTGTCGTCCTCGACTCGCTCCCGGTGGCCGAGGGCGCGACGCGTGAGGAAGCGCTCGGAGGCGGTGAGGACTACGAGCTCATCTTCGCCGCCGCCGATCCCGGAGCGGTCTCGAAAGCCTTCGCGGCCGCCGGCCTTCGGCCGCCTGTCCACATTGGTGCGTGCGTCTCGAACCCGGCGACGAGGAGGATTGGCGATGAGCCTCTGGAGGCCTCAGGGTGGGAGCACCGTCTCCGCTGAGCAGGTAGCTCAGCTCGAACTCTCGCTCAGCTCGGACGTTCGGCGAGGATCCGCCGCGGTGGCTTGACGACCCTGCCCGCGCGGATGCAAGAGGTGCAGACGTTGAGATGTGTCGGGGTCCCCTCCACAAGTGCCCGGACGCGCTGGATGTTGGGGTCCCAGCGGCGCTTTGTGCGCCGATGGGAGTGGGACACGTTCATCCCGAAGCTCGGGTGTTTCCCACATATCTCGCATACGGCTGCCACGTGACGCGTTCCCCAAGAGAGTGTTCCTACAAATGGACGAGTTGTCACGTTAGCATCCATTGGAATGGCGCCGTGCGTGACCGATCCGCGACCATCGGTGCCACCATGCCGACGGCATCGCCCCAGGGCGTCGTGAGCCGGTGACCGGACATCCCGAAGACACCGATCCCGCCGACGGTCTGACTCCTGAGAGCCTGGTGAAGGTGATGCACGCCTTCTCCGAGGGCTTGGAGCGACACCGCTCCGTGGTGAACCGGCTGAACGTTTATCCGGTGCCTGACGGCGATACCGGCACGAACATGGCGCTCACGGTCGAGAGCGTCGTGAAGGCTCTGGACGGCCTCGACCTCCAGGCGGCGGACGGCGATGCGATGGGTGCTGCATGCCGGGCCATCGCCAGCGGGTCGCTCATGGGGGCAAGAGGCAACTCAGGGGTAATCCTCTGCCAGATCCTCCGCGGCATCTCGGGCACGTTCGCTCCCTGTCCGGTCGTCGGAGCCCACGAGGCGGCTGTTGCTCTTGCCGAGGGCAGCGCAGCCGCGCGGGCAGGAGTCATGCGCCCCGTCGAAGGCACGATGCTGACTGTCGCCGCGGACGCGGCGGCGGCGGCGCGTGAGGTGGACGAGATCGACGGTGGGGACCTGTTGGACGTGTTCGAGGCGGCGAGGCAAGCCGCGGTCTCGTCGCTTTGGCGCACGCCAGAACTGCTGCCTGTGCTGGCGCAGGCCGGGGTGGTCGACGCCGGCGGCGCCGGGCTCGTGTTGTTGTACGACGCCTTCCTGCACGTGATCGACGGGCGGCCACCCGTCGATGAGCTGCCTTTGCCGCCAGAGGTCGCAAACCGGATTACCGGCGGTTTCGCAGCCGACCACTTCGTGCCGCCAGCGGGGAGCACGGGTGCGCGCCATGCCGTGACCGGCAACGGCGCACGCGATCACGACAGGGCGAGGGACCGGCCCGCGACCGGCAACGGCGAGGCGGGGGGCGTCGAGGGCCCGCGTTATGAGGTCATGTACTTCCTCGACGCTCCCGACGAGACGCTCGGGGCGTTCGAGGCCGTGTGGGCAGGCATCGGTGACTCGATAGTCGTCGTCGGCGGCGACGGGCTGTGGAACTGCCACATCCATACCGACGACATCGGCGCCGCCATCGAAGCGGCCCTCGACGTGGGCCGCCCGCGCGACATACGCGTCACGGACCTGCGCGACCAGGTCGAAGAGGAGTCGTGGGTACGTCGGGCGTTCGAGCTCAGCGCCCCTCCGCCGAGCCTCGAGGAGCCAGCACCGGTGACCTCGGTCGTCGCGGTGGCGACGGGCGACGGTATCCGTCGCATCTTCTACTCGCTCGGTGTTCACCACATCGTGGCCGGGGGCCAGTCGATGAACCCCTCCACCGAGCAGATCCTCGAGGTCGTCGAGTCCGTGCCGGGCAGAGAAGTCGTGATCCTCCCCAACAACAAGAACATCGTGGCCGTTGCCGAGCAGGTACGCGGGCTGTCGACAAAGCCCGTGTACGTCCTCGACACCCCCGGGATCCAGGAGGGACTGGCCGCGTTGCTCGAGTACGACCCCGGGGCGACGGGCGAGGAGAACGCGGGGGCCATGGCCGCAGCAGCCAGCCGGGTGCGGGCCGGAGAGGTGACCAGGGCGGTCCGGGCGAGCGATTCGGAGGCGGGCCCGATCGAGACCAGGGACTGGATCGGCCTGTCGCGAAGTGGGATCGAGTCAGTCGCGGCGACTCTCTCCGGGGCCACCTGCGGCCTTCTCGCGAAGATGCTCGGGGACGGGGACGAGATCGTCACCCTGATCGAGGGTGCCGGCGCCACCGCGGCCGATACCCGGCGGGTCTCGGAGTGGCTGCGGGAGAACTGGCCGGGCATATCCCTCGAGCTGCACCACGGTGGCCAGCCGCTGTACCCGTACCTAGTCTCTGTCGAGTGAGCGAGGCGGCTGGAGGACGCACGTTGCGGTTTCTCCAGGACAAGAGCGTGACAGAGCTGCGTGCGGTCAAGGCGCGCAAGGCCTCTGGCCTCGAGTCGATGGGCATCGAGACTGTTCTCGACCTGCTCATGCACTACCCCCGGCGCTGGATCGACCGCCGCCGCCAGTCCGAGATCGCCGCCCTCGCCGAGGACGAGGAGGCGATGGTCACTGCCACGGTGCGACGTGTCTCGGCCCGCCGTTTGCGAGGTGGGAGGACGATGGTGCAGATCCTCGTCGAGGACGCGACGGGGCGCCTTCAGGTCGTGTTCTTCAACCAGCCCTGGCGGGCCCGCCAGCTGGTGGTCGGCTCGGAGGTGGTCGTTTTCGGCCGCACGGAGGTCTACCGAGGTGGGCGCCAGATGACTAATCCCGTCGTGGACCTCGTCGGCGACCAGACGGGCCGCATCGTCCCCGTCTACCCGCAGTCGGGCAAGGCCAAGATCGGCTCGGTCGAGATCGCCACCTACGTGAAAGAGGCCCTGGAGCGCACCGGACGCCTGGCGGAGGTCCTGCCGGGGCGGTTCATCGACGAGCTCGGCCTGGCCGGGCGCACGGAGGCGTTCCGGGGGATTCACGCCCCGGCAAGCTTCGAGGAAAGAGACATCGCCCGGCGCCGCCTGGCCTTCGACGAGCTGTTGAGGCTCCAGCTCATCCTCGTGATGCAAAAACGCGCCGCAGCCGCCCAGACCCCGGGGATCCCGCACGTTGTCAGTCCGGGGCCGGGCAAGGCGAGCCTCGTCGAGGAGTTCCTCGGGCACCTGCCCTTCCAGCTGACCGAGGCCCAGGAGCGGGCCATCTCCGAGGTTGCGGCGGATCTGGCCGCCTCCCATCCGATGCACCGCCTCCTGCAGGGCGACGTCGGCGCGGGAAAGACGGTGGTAGCGCTGGCGACGCTCCTCTACGGCGTGCAGGGAGGCCACCAGGGGGCGCTCATGGTCCCGACGGAGGTGCTCGCCGAGCAGCACTATCTCGCGGCTCGCGGCTTCCTCGCCGGCTTGGAGGTGGAGGACGGCACTCGCCTCGGAGGCACCCGCGCCCTCGAGGTCGCACTGCTCACGAGCCGGACGACGGCCAGCGAGCGCACGAGGATTCAAGCCGAGCTGGTGGACGGGCGCCTAGATCTCGTCGTGGGCACGCACGCGCTCTTGACCGACAACGTCCGTTTTAGTTCCCTCGGGGTCGTCGTGATCGACGAGCAGCACCGGTTCGGGGTCGAGCAACGCGCCGCCTTGCGGGAGAAGGGCCCGAGCGCCGGCGCCGCCGGCGGCGTCGCCGAGGCCGAGGTGGGCTCCCGGCACCCCGACGTGCTCGTCATGACGGCGACCCCGATCCCGCGCACGGCGGCCATGACGGTCTACGGCGACCTCGACCAGACAGTCCTCGACGAATTGCCCCTCGGGCGGACTCCGGTCAAGACAGCCTGGCTGAACGGGCCCGAGAATTACCCGGCTGCCTGGGACCGGGTGCGCAAGGAGATCTCAGCCGGGCGCCAGGCCTATGTCATCTGCCCGCTCGTGGGCGGTGGCCAACCCGAGGACGAGGAGCCCGAGACCCTCGACGAGGCCCCTTTGGAGGAGGACGGTCCCGGGGAGGTCGATCCCGAGGAGGACTTCGGGCGGCCGCACGCCCAGGTGCTGAGGCTGCCCCTCGCCGCCCTTGGCCTCGAGCCTGAGGCCACCCCCAAGCAGGCCCCTAAGTCGGCGGTGGAGGAGTTCGCCCGCCTTTGCTCGGGCGAGCTCGGCGGCTTCGCCGTCGGCCTCCTGCACGGGCAGCTCGCTTCGAAGGAGAAGGAAGCCACGATGGCGGCTTTTCGCCGTGGCGAGCTCAAGGTACTCGTCGCGACGACAGTCATCGAGGTCGGCGTGGACGTGGCGAACGCCACCGTGATGGTGATCGAGGACGCCGACCGCTTCGGCATCGCCCAGCTCCATCAGCTCCGGGGAAGGGTCGGCCGGGGGAGGGACGAGTCGTGGTGCTACCTGCTCGCCGAGGCCGTGACACCCGGGGCGGAAAGGCGCCTGCGGGCCCTCGAGGATTCCAGCGACGGCTTCGAGCTGGCGGAGGTCGACCTCGAGCTCCGAGGCGAGGGCACGGTCCTCGGGATCCGCCAGAAGGGCAGGAGCGACCTGCGCCTTGCCTCTTTGCGCCGGGACAAGGAGCTGGTCCGTCAGGCCCGCCGGGTGGCCGAGGCGATAGTCGATGCGGACCCGACCCTCGAGGCGCATTCTCTGCTCGCCGAGGAGGTCCACCTGTTCGTGGATGAGGAGTCCGAGGAGTTCGTCTTGAAGGGCTGAGCCGGCGCTCCGACCGGCGCCCCATTCGGGCACCTCGCAGGCCTCGGAGCCCTACCGTGGTGGCATGAGGGTCATCGGCGGCACGGCAAAGCGGCGCCAGCTGAGGGCTCCCGACGTCGAAGGCCTTCGTCCGACGAGCGACCGGGTGCGCGAAGCGATCTTCGACATCCTCGCCAGCCGCGGGGTCATCGAGGGCGCGGCCGTGCTCGACGCGTATGCCGGCTCGGGTGCGCTCGGCATAGAGGCGCTGTCTCGAGGAGCGGCGTCGGTGTGTTTCGTCGAAGCCGATCGCCGGGCGGTCGCCGCCATTCGCGCCAACCTCGTCTCGACCGGGTTCGCCACATCGTCGACCGTGCGCGTCGTGCGGGCAGACGTCCCCGAGTTCCTCGCCGGTGAGACCGGCACCCGTTACGACCTGGCGCTCGTCGACCCGCCGTACTCATTCGACGACTGGCCCCCGCTGCTCGGGCTGCTGAAGGCCGACCTCGCCGTGCTGGAGACGTCGAGCCGTGTCGCTCTCCCAGAGGGCTTCGGGGTCATCCGCGAGTACCGCTACGGCGGTACGCTCGTCACGCTGGTCGAAGCCCGCGGGCTCGGCCGCGACGATCCCCGAACCACCGAGAAGGACTCCGTGTGACCATCGCCTTGTTTCCCGGCTCTTTCGACCCGTTCCACAATGGGCACCTCGAGATCGTCGAGCGCGCCTCGAGGCTGTTCGACGGGCTCGTGGTGGCCGTGGTCCGCAACCCGCAAAAAGGCGAGCCCCTTTTCGATGTCGGCGAGCGCGAGACGATGATCGCCGAGTCACTGGCGCACCTGGGCTCGGTCCGGATCGTGGCGATGTCGGTCCTGGTCGTCGAGGTCGCCCTCGAGGTCGGAGCCAACGTCATCATCAAAGGACTGCGAGCGGTCTCCGACTTCGAGAACGAGCTGCAGATGGCGCAGATGAACCAGCATCTTTCCGGCATCGAGACGCTGTTCCTGCCGACGAGCTCGGCGCACTCGTTCGTGGCCTCGAGGCTCATCCGTGAGGTCGTCCGCTACGGGGGCGACGTGAGCGAGTTCGTGCCGCCCCCTGTTGCCAGCAGGTTGAAGGAGCTGCGACCGTGACCGACGTGCACGACACCCAATCTCCCGAGCCCGACTCCGACGCCCCGCTCGAGGAGGGCAACGTCGAGGACCTCATCGAGGAGCTGATCGAGATCATCACCTCGGCGAAGTCGATGCCGCTCTCGTCCTCTGCCATCGTCACCCGCGACGAGGTGCTCGACTTGCTCGAGGCGATCCGCGACGACCTCCCCGAGGAGCTCCGCCGGGCGCGCCGCATGCTCAAGGACCATGAGGAGCTGCTCGCCGCCGCCAGGCGGGAGGCAGCCGACATCGTCGGCGACGCCCGAGTCCAGGCCGAGCGGATGGTGCAAAGGACCGAGATCGTCCGCCAGGCCGAGCACAGGGCGGTGCGGATCGTCGAAGACGCCGAGGCGGCGGCACGCCAGATGCGCCACGAGACCGAGGACTACGTCGACCAGAAGCTCGCCGGCTTCGAGATCGTGCTCGACCGGACGATCAAGACGGTGCGGACGGGCCGTGAACGGCTGGCGGCGGTGCCGGCCCCGCAGCCCCATCCGGGCGACGAGCCTCCGAGCGAGCTCGACGACGACGGCTGGCTCTCGGGGGACGGGCTTTTCGACCAGGATCTCGAGTGAGCAGGAACGACCACCGCGGCCCGTTCACCGTCGGCGTGGCGGTGCTGCGCAAGCACCCGGGCACGCGGCGCCGGGTAAAGGCCCTCGGGCCGATCGCCGAGCTCGAGGTGAGCAACTCCCGGATACCGGAAGGTTCGGACGTCGAGGTCGACGTGGTGCTCGAGTCGGTGCCCGGCGGCGTCGTCGTGAACGGGACAGTCTCGGCTTCCTGGGAGGGCGAGTGCGGTCGCTGCCTCGAGCCTGCGACGGGTCGCCTCCTCGCTCGGGTTCGCGAGCTCTGCTCCGACGACGCCGATCCCGAGCTCGGCTACCCGATGAAGGCCGACTGGCTCGACCTGGAACCGCTCGCCCACGATGCCTGTATCTTGGAGCTGCCGCTCGTGCCGCTCTGTGGGCCCGATTGCCTCGGACTTTGCCCCGAGTGCGGCGCGAACCGCAACCACGAGACCTGTACCTGCACGGAAACGACCGACCCGCGGTGGGCCGCCCTTTCCGGGCTCGGTGCTCGTAAAGCCATACCCGAGCGGAGAGAATGACGATGGCCGTCCCCAAGAAGAAGACTTCGAAGTCGAAGAGCCGGAGCCGGCGGGCGTCGGCCTGGACGTTGAACGAGCCCTCGCGCAGCCTTTGTCCCCAGTGCAACCGGGCGAAGCTGCCACACGTGGTCTGCCCCCATTGCGGGTGGTACAAGGGTCGCCAGGCAGTAGAGGTCGACTGACAGTCGTGGCGCCGACCAGCGGAGCGGGCGCGGTGCGTTCATCTGTCAGCTCCTTGCCGGTCGCCGTCGACGCGATGGGAGGGGACCGTGCCCCTGGCGAGATCGTCGCCGGGGCTCGGCGCGCGGCCGAGGAGCTCGGGATCCCCGTCGTGCTGGTGGGCCCGACCGACGGATCGCTAGGTGACACCGGCGACCTGGAGATTCTGCCGGCCAGCGAGGTCATCGCCATGCACGACGACCCCGCCCAGAGCGTTCGCGTCAAGAAGGACTCGACCCTCGTCCGCGCTGCCGAGGCGGTGCGCGACGGGCGGGCCTGTGCCATGGTGAGCGCCGGCAACACCGGGGCTGCCATGGCGAGCGCACTGTTGAGAATGGGCCGGCTCCCCGGCGTCGCCCGCCCGGCGATCGCGGCGCTCATCCCGGCCGTCACAGGGCACCCGGCGGTTCTCGTGGACGCCGGCGCCAATGCCGATTGCCACGCCGAGTGGCTGGTCCAGTTCGCCCAGATGGGCTCTGCCTTCATGACACTGCGTTTCGGCACGCTCGTCCCCAAAGTCGCCCTGCTGTCCATAGGCGAGGAGTCCTCCAAGGGCAACCAGCTCACCAAGGAGGCGCACGCCCTGCTGGCGACCGGGGTCGGAGTCGACTTCGTGGGCAATGTGGAGGGCCGGGACCTGCTCGACGGCAACGTCGATGTGATCGTGACCGACGGCTTCACCGGGAACGTCGCCCTCAAGTCGCTCGAAGGGGCGCTCGGAGCCCTTTTCGACATCCTCGGCCGCGTGATCGGCGCCACCCCGGAGAGTCGCGCCGCAGGCGAAGTGCTCGGCCCCGAGCTGCTCGTCTACGCGCAACGGCTCGACCCTGAAGAGACCGGTGGGGCGATGCTGCTCGGCGTGGACGGTGTGTGCGTCATCAGCCACGGCAGCTCGTCGGCGAGAGCGATCCTGAACGCCGTGCGCGTGGCCCACGAGGCTGTGACCGGCGATCTCGTGGGATCGCTGCGTGACGCGGTTGCAGTTGTCTGACTGCGCCGTCACTCCGGGGTGACGTCACTTTCCTCAAAGCCGGCGCGGAGGCGGCGCAGTGGGCGAGGGCTTTCCGCAGGCCTTAACATGGGGCCAGAGGCAAGATGAAGGAGCCCAGGTGACCGATACGACTGGAGCGATCATGAGCCGCGACGAGGTGGTCCAACTCGTCCGCTCCCAACTGGCGGAGATCCTCGAGATCGACATGTCGGAGATCAGTGAGTCCTCTTCGTTCGCCGACGACCTCAACGCCGACTCGCTCGCCCTGATCGAGCTTGTCGAGGCACTGGAAGAGGAGCTCAGCGACCGCTTGCCGGGGTTCCGCATCGACGACGAGGACCTCGAGGAGCTGCGCACTGTGCGTGACGCGGTCGACTACGTGAGCGGGAAGGTCGGAGCGGCCTGAGCAAATCCACAGGCGAGCCCGAGCCGAACGGCGAGAGGCTGCTCGGCGCGCTCAGCGAGTACGCGGTGAGCAGCGACCTGCTCCGTCAGGCGCTCTCGCACCGTTCGTACTGCTCCGAGCGGGGCGGCCGCCCTTCCAACGAGCGCTTGGAGCTGCTCGGCGACGCCGTATTGAGCCTCGTCGTAGCCGAGCACCTCTACCGGTCCTTCCCGGACCTGCCGGAAGGAGACCTCGCCCGGCTTCGCGCGTCTGTGGTCAGCACCGAGGCGCTGGCGCCGATCGCCGCCGAGCTCGGCGTGGGCGAGGCGGTCCTGCTCGGCAAGGGTGAGGAGGCTTCGGGCGGCCGTGCCAAGGAGTCGATCCTCGCCGACTGCCTGGAAGCCATCATCGCCGCCGTCTACCTCTCCTCCGGGCTCCCGGCCGCGGCCGCCTTCGTGGTCGATCTTCTCAAAGAACCGATCGCGGGCGTCGCCGCCGAAGGCCGACTCGGCGACCCGAAGAACCGGCTCCAGGAGCTGGCGGCGCGGCTCAACCTCGAGCTGCCGTCCTACGAGGTGAACGACAAGGGCCCCGACCACGCCAAGGTCTTCTTCGCCGAGGTGAGGGTGGGCGGCGAGGTCTTGGGCCGCGGCAGCGGCACCTCGAAGAAACTGGCCGAGCGCGTTGCGGCGGCCGCCGCTCTCGAGGTCATTGGCGCCCGACAGGGCGATCCCAGCGCTTAAGTGCCCGAGCTCCCCGAAGTCGAGACCGTGCGACGGGGCCTTGAGGGCACCGTGATCGGCAGGCGTGTCACGGAGGTCCGAATCCTCGGGCGCCGTACGGTCCGGCGCCAGTCGCCGGCCGAGCTGACGAGCCGGCTGGCCGGTCGCAGGTTCACCGCTGCCGGGCGCCGGGGCAAGTTCCTCCTTCTCTCGCTCGACGACGGCTCCGTGCTCGTGGTCCATCTGCGGATGACCGGCCAACTGCTCCACTTCGGGGGCGCTCGGCGCCCCCCCCTCGCCGACCACACCCATGTGATCGTCGGTCTCGAGGACGGCACCGAGCTGCGCTTTGTCGACCCGAGGACATTCGGGGAATGGTTCGTGTGCTCCGAGCTCGACAGTCGGGGCGTCCCGTCCGAGCTTTCGCACCTGGGGCGCGACCCGCTGCTGGAAGGCCTGCCCGCGACCTATCTCGCCTCCCGTTTCTCAGGTCGGCGCGCCCCGCTCAAGGCGTTGCTCACCGACCAGCGCATCGTCGCCGGCATCGGGAGCATCTACGCGGACGAGGCATGCTTTCAGGCAAAGCTCCGGCCCGACCGCCCCGGCGGCTCGCTTTCCGCAGCCGAGCTCGCCTCCCTGGCGAGGGCCGTGAGGGCCGTGCTGCGAGACGCCGTGGCGTCGCGCGGGTCCTCCTTGCGGGACCTGCGCTATCGCGACCTCGCCGGTGGCCTCGGGTCCTATCAAGGTCGTCACGCCGTCTACGACCGGGCCGGCGAGCCGTGCCCGCGCTGCGGGCACCCGGTCGTACGGCTGAAGATCGGAGCCCGGTCCGCTTACTGTTGCGAAGGCTGCCAGCAATGAGGCAGGGGCGCCACCGGCGCGAGACGGCCGGCGAAGCCGCTGGAATCTGCGCCACCCGGATAACGTGATCCCAACGTGTTCCTGAAGACGCTGACTCTCAAGGGGTTCAAGTCGTTCGCCGATCCCACGACGATCGAGCTCGAGCCGGGCATCACCGTCGTGGTGGGACCGAACGGGTCCGGGAAGTCAAACGTTGTGGACGCCGTGGCCTGGGTGCTGGGTGCCCAGGGGCCGAAAGTGGTCCGGTCGACGAAGATGGACGATGTCATCTTCGCCGGCACCTCGAAACGGCCCGCTCTCGGACGTGCGGAGGTCTCCCTCACGATCGACAACGCCTCGAGACGCCTCCCGGTTGAAGTCGCGGAGGTCACGATCACGAGGACGCTGTTTCGCACGGGCGAGAGCGAGTACGCCCTCAACGGTGCGCCGTGCCGGTTGCTCGACATCCAGGAGCTTCTCTCCGACGCCGGAGTCGGTCGCCAGCAGCACGTGATCGTCAGCCAGGGCCAGCTCGACTCGGTGCTCCAGGCGCGCCCGGAGGACCGGCGCATGGTGATCGAGGAGGCGGCGGGGGTTCTCAAGTTCCGCCGGCGCCGCGAACGCGCCGAGCGCCGACTCGAGTCGAGCGAGCAGAACCTCCTTCGGCTGCAGGACCTGCAGCGAGAGGTGCGCCGTCAGCTCCGCCCGCTGGAGCGGCAGGCCGAGGCGGCCCGCCGCCACGACGGCCTCGTCGCGGAGCTGCGGGCGCTCCGGTTGCATCTCGCGGGTCGTGAGCTCGACTCGCTCGAGCGCCGCCTAGAACGCGCCGAGCGATCCCATGTCGAGATCACCGAGCAGGAGGTGAGCCAGCGAAACGAGCTCGTGCGCCTCGACGACCTGGTCACTTCGACCGAGTCGTCCCTGACCGAGGTGCAGGCCTGGGACGGGGCCGACAGGCTCGGGCGCGCCGAGCGCCTGTTGGAGCGCCAACGGGGTCTCGCGAACGTCGTCTCCGAGCGTCGCCGCGCCGTCGCCGGCTCGCTCGCGGTTGTGACCGAGGCGGACGTCGTTGCCTCGCTCGAGGCCGAGTCGTCCCGTCTCGCCGCGGACCTGGTTGCCGCCGAGACCGCCTCGGAAGTCCTCGAGCCCGAACGCGAGAGGCTCGAGGGCTTGGAAGAGGAGCTGCGACGCGACGAGGCGGCTTTCGAGGCGGTTGCAGCCTCCGGCGAGCTCGGCGTGCCCGCCGGGCCGGAGGGAGTCGCGGGGCCGGCGCCTGGCGACGGTGCTCTTTCGGATGCCCGAGCCGCCCGCCAAGGGCACGATGCTGCCCTCGCCCGCCTGTCGAAAGCACGGGAGTCAGCGGCAAGACTTGCCGAGCGACTTGCCAGTTTCGATCGCATACGCGTCGAGCACGAGCAGCGCTTGGCCGAGCTGGCGGCGACGCTCGAGTCCTGCGAGAGCGGCGAGATACAGCTGCGCGCCGAGCACGAACGGCTTGGGGCAGCGGAACAGGCGGCAGCTGCGACCGAAAAGGTGAGCGAGGCGCACGCCCGTGAAGCGCTCGATCGCTCGCACGCGCTCGAGGCTCGTGCCGCGGCGCTGCAGGAAGCTCTTGACGAGACACGGGCGCGCGCCGGAGTGGAGCGCCTCAGCGGCCTGCAGGGGGTGCTGGGGACTTTGGCCGACCTCGTCGACATCGACGACGGGTGCGAGCGAGGCTTCGAGGCGGCTGTCGAGGACGCCCTCGGCACGGTCGTCGTCGAAGGCACGAGCACGGCGCGCGAGGCGTTGCGCCTTCTGCATGACGCCGGCCTCCACGGTGGTGTGCTGCCCACAGGCAGGCCCGGAGCCGCCTCGGCGTCCCCCGAGCCAGTGCCAGATGGCGGGACCGAGGTGCTCCGCGAGCGTGTCAGGTCGGACGTGGCTGGGGTCGGTGCCGTGCTCGACCAGTTGCTGGCTGGCGTCTTGCTCTGCCGGGGCGGGCTCAGCGAAGCGCTTGGCCTTGCCGAGGAGATGCCGGACCGGACGATCGTCACGACCGAAGGCGATCGTTTCTCGGCGCGCGGATGGCGGATAGGGGCGGCGCGTACTGGGGCGACGCGTGCCGCTCTCGACGCGGTCCGTCGTGACGCCGAGTTCGCCGCAGGGTCCGCCCGCACGGCCACAGCCGAGGCAGAAGCCGCTCGTGAGGCGCTTGCCGCCGCCCGCTCAGCAAGCACCGAAGCCGCGAGGCGTCTCGGCGACGCCGTCGCGGCGCGAGCCCAGGCACGAGCCACCCAAGCCGAGTCGGCCGAACGCCTCGATCGCCTCGCCAGCGAGTACGCCGCGGCGGCGTCGGCATACGAAGACGCTTTGGGGCTCGTGGCGGCGAGCGAGGCGGAGCTTCAGCTACGCGAGGGCGAGCTCGCCAAAGCCGAAGGGGCAGAGGTCGAGGCGATCGCAGTGGCGGACGAGGCAAATCGTGCTCGCAAGAGCCTCGACGAGCGCGCCCGCGTGCTGGCCGCGGCGAGAGCCGATCTGGGGATACGCAGCGCGGGACTCGAAGAGCGGCGAGCGTTGCTCACAGCGAGGCGCGAAGAGGTGGAACGGCGCCTCGCCGGGCTCGACGCGGCACGCTCGGACGCCGCCGCCCGTCGAGAGTCGCTCGAAGCTGCCGGGCTCGCGCTCGGGCGTCTAGCAGGCGAGCTGGCTCGGCTCGCGAGCGAGCTCGCGGGCGCGCGGGATCGCCTGCGCACCGAGCGCGCCGACCATGAGCTGGCTGTCACCGAGACGACCGGTCGTCTGCGCCAGCTGCGTGAACAGCGCACTGCGGCGGAGCGCGCCCTCGCGGGGACCCGCGAGCTCCTGCAAAGGGTGGAGCTGGAACGCGCCGAGGCGAGGCTGCGGCTCGAGACCGCCGTCGAGGCGCTGCGCCGGGAGCTCGAGTGCGAGCCGGAAGACGCCGTCGCGGCGCCGTGCCCGGAGCTGCCGCCCGGGATCCCCGCCCAGGCCCGGGTTCGTGAGCTCGACCGCGAGCTCCGCCTGATGGGCCCGGTGAACCCCCTGGCGCTCGAGGAGCTTGCCGCTCTGGAGGAGCGGGACCGATTTCTCGCCGAACAGCTCGAGGACGTCCGTGGCGCTCGTCGGGAGCTGGGACGGGTAATCCGCGCCGTCGACGAGGAGATCGTGGGGGTGTTCACGCAGGCGTTCGCCGACGTGGCGGGGCATTTCGAGGCACTTTTCTCGATGCTGTTCCCTGGCGGCACGGGCCGGTTGAGCCTGGTCGAGCCCGAGGACCTTCTCTCGACAGGCATCGAGATCGAGGCCCGGCCGGCGGGCCGCAACGTTCGGCGGCTCTCGCTGCTGTCGGGAGGTGAGCGGTCCCTCGTGGCCCTCGCGTTCCTCTTTGCCGTGTTCCGCAGCCGGCCCTCTCCCTTCTACGTGATGGACGAGGTCGAGGCGGCACTCGATGACGTGAACCTGCACCGTTTCTTGGACCTTGTCGAGGAGTTCCGCTCCGACGCCCAGCTGATCGTCGTCAGTCACCAGAAGCGGACCATGGAGGCTGCAGACGTCCTCTACGGCGTGACCATGCAACCGGGCGGAGCCTCCAAGGTCGTGAGCGAGCGGCTCGAGACTGCGGCTCGCAGCACAGCGCTCGAATAGGCGGTTCGCGGCGCAGCGCTCGAGCAAGAGCGCCCCGTCGAGGGCTGGCCGCAAGCAGGGGCGGGGCGCGAGGCGGGGCATTCCTTCGGGTTCCTGGCAACGGGCCGGTAGTCTGCGCACCGCATGACTCTCGTAATTGTCCTTGTCGTCGTCGCCGTCGTCTTGCTCGCCTCAGGTGGGCTCGTGATCAGCAAGCGCGCGCGACGGCGTCGCTCGGCACCCCCGGGCTCTGGCGCCTCTCGAGTCGGGACCACCCCGGCGCCGCCCGCTGCGGCCCCGGCACCGCCCACCACCGGACCGGCACCGCCCCCTGCCCCCACGGTCCCTGTGCCCGCGCCTGCGCAGGTCCAGTCGACCCCTGCCCCTGCGGCGGCGGACGGCAGCGCCCAGCTCGGGGAGCAACTGGCCCGCCCGGCGCTCAAGGACAGGCTCGGGCGCGCGCGGGGCCTGCTGGCCGGCTACCTCGACCATGTTCGGGGTCACAAGAACATCGACCAGGCGACCTTCGAGGAACTGGAGGAGGCGCTCATCCTCGCCGATGTCGGCGTCACGACGACGACACGGATCCTCGACGACCTCCGGGCGAAACTGCGCTCCGGCGCCCTGCCTGCGACGGATCCCTCCGCCCTTCTCCAGGCCCTGCAGGCCGACCTGGTCTCGATGTTCGAGGGCGACGATGAATCGCTTTCCTTCGGCCAAGGCGACGGGCCGACGGTGTGGCTCTTCGTCGGGGTGAACGGGGTCGGCAAGACGACGACGATCGGCAAGCTCGCCTTGGAGGAGACCCAGGCCGGGCGGACAGTTGTCCTTGCGGCCGGCGACACGTTTCGGGCAGCCGCAGGAGAGCAGCTCGAGTCCTGGGCCGAGCGCTCCGGGGCACGGATCGTCCGGGGCTCCGACGGGGCGGACCCCTCGTCGGTGATCTTCGACGCCGTCCAGCACGCGGCCTCCCGGGGGGCGGACCTCGTACTGGCCGACACCGCCGGCCGCCTGCACACCAAGGTGAACCTGATGGACGAGCTGCGCAAGGTGCGCCGCGTCGCGGAGCGCCCCCCGGGACAGTTGACCGAGGTGCTTCTCGTGCTTGACGCCACGACGGGCCAGAACGGTGTGGTCCAGGCACGCCAGTTCACCGAGGCTGTCGGGGTGACGGGCATCATCCTCACCAAGCTCGACGGCACGGCCAAGGGCGGGGTGGTCCTGGCCATCCGGTCCGAGCTCGGTCTGCCGATCAAGCTCGTCGGGGTCGGGGAAGGGCCAGGGGATCTGGTGCCGTTCGACCCGGTGGAGTTCGTGGCGGCCCTCTTTGGATGACCGAGGTGCCCGTCGCCGCCCACCGTGCGCGCGTCGCAGCCCGACTAACCTGGCCTAGCCCATGTTTGACACCCTGACTGATCGTTTCGACGCAATCCTCACGCGCCTTCGTGGCCGCGGGCGGCTCGGTGACGCTGAGGTCAACGAGGTTCTCCGCGAGATCCGAGTCGCACTCTTGGAAGCCGACGTCAACCTCGCCGTCGCCCAGGACCTCATAGGGCGGATCCGTGCTCGCTGCACGGGGGCGGAGCTTGCCAAGTACCTCACCCCTGCCCAGCAGGTCATCAAGGTGGTCAACGAGGAGCTCACCGCCACCTTGGGCGGTGAGGCGCTCAAGATCACCTACGCATCGAAGCCGCCGACCGTCGTGCTTCTCGCCGGCCTTCAAGGCTCCGGCAAGACAACCGCCTCCGCGAAGCTGGCGCGCTGGTTCCGCCAGCAGGGACGCCATCCCTACCTGATCGGCGCCGACCTGCAGCGCCCGGCGGCCGTAGAGCAGCTGCGGGTGCTAGGAGCTGAGATCGGCGTCGGAGTCTTCTCTGAGCTGTCCGATCCGGTAACTGTCACCCGCCGCGGGCTGGCCGAAGCCGAGCGTCTCGGGCGTGACGTCGTCATCGTCGACACTGCAGGCCGTCTCGCTATCGACCGGGAGCTCATGGACGAAGTGCACCGGGTCTCCGCGACTGTGCGCCCGGACTACACCTTCTTCGTCGTCGATGCGATGACCGGCCAAGATGCCGTCCAGACCGCAGAGGCCTTCCACGAGGCGCTGCAGCTCGACGGCATCATCTTGACCAAGGTGGATGGTGACGCCCGTGGCGGTGCCGCCCTCTCGGTCAAACAGGTCGTGGGTCGACCCATCGCCTTCTTGTCGACCGGGGAACGGCTCGCGGACTTCGAGGTGTTCCATCCTGACCGGCTCGCCAGCCGGATCCTCGGGATGGGCGACGTGCTCAGCCTCATCGAGAAGGCTGAGCGAGAGTACGACGAGGAGGTCGCCGGTCAGGCCCTCGAGCGACTGCAGACAGGAAGGTTCACCCTCGACGACTTTCTCGACCAGCTCCGGCAGATAAAGAAGATGGGCCCGCTCACCGGCCTGTTGTCGATGATGCCCGGCATTCCCAAGGAGATGCGTGACGCTAAGGTCGACGAGCGCGACGTCGGCAAGGTCGAGGCGATCATCTGTTCGATGACACCCCTCGAGCGGGCCGACCCGGCGCTGCTCGACGGTTCGCGCCGTCTCAGGATCGCCCACGGGAGTGGCACGTCCACGACCGAGGTCAACAATCTCCTGCGCCAGTTCAAGGAGATGCAGAAGATGATGCGGGGCGTTGGGCCGATGGCCAAGCTCGCCGGCGCCGGGCGCCCCGGCAACAAGGCCAAGCCCACCAAGGGCAACCGCAAGAAAGTCAAGGGCGGTCGAGTCACCCCGTCCACCAAGGGCCTCGGCCCGGCCCGCTAGTTGTCTCCACCACGAAAGAAGGAAGGACCCCGTGACCGTCAAGCTCCGCCTCATGCGCATGGGCAAGAAGAAGCAACCCACCTATCGTGTTGTCGTGGCCGACAGCCGTTCGCCTCGCGACGGGCGGTTCATTGAGGCCGTCGGTACCTACGAGCCCCGCATGGACCCGTCCACCGTCGAGATCGACAACGACCGTGTTCTTGGCTGGCTGGTCAAAGGCGCTCGACCTACCGAGACCGTACGCAAGTTGCTCGTCATCTCGGGAGCCTGGGAGCAGTTCGAGTCGACCCGCCCGCCCAAGCAGGCCTCACATCGCTACGCGCGGCCCGGTCGCGCCACTGCACCTGGCAAGAAGGCACCTGGCAAGCAGGCGCCCGCCAAGAAAGCGGCCGCCGCCAAGGCTCCCGCAGGCAAAGCGCCAGCGACTGCGATCCCCGCCGAGGACGCTGGCGACGCCGAAGCCGAAAGCTGAACATCGAGATGACCGACACAGGTAGCAACCCCTTCGCAGAGCCTGACTTCAGTGCCCTGCACACTTCGGGCGCCACACATGCGCCGGACGAGGACTACAACAGCGACGACGACCTCGAGGACGAGTTCGACAACGAGCTCGAGGAGGACGAGCTCGACGAAGAGGACGAGCTCGACGAGGAAGACGAGCGCGACGAGGAAGACGAGCGCGACGAGGAAGAAGAGCGCGACGAGCTCGAGAGCGCCGGCGAGCTCGCCAGACAGGGCTCTCTCGTGGAGGCGCGCGACGAGGTCGACCAGGACTACGCCGGCAACCGGGTGACGGGCGGCACCGCACGATCGGTCCTCGAGCATGTCGCCCGTTCCATAGTGGATGATCCTGAGGGCGTGGCGGTCGACGTCACAGAGACCCGTAGTGGCATCCACCTCTCCCTTCATGTCGCTCAAGGTGACATGGGTCGGATCATCGGCCGCCGTGGGCGCACCGCTCAGGCGTTGCGCACCCTCGTGCGAGCCGCCGCCGCCCGTGACAGCCAGGAGGCGTCGGTCGACATCGTCGACTGAGCACGAAATGGCGCCACGGTCCGGTGGTGACGGCAACGTGCGGCCACTTCTCGAGGTGGGCCGGATCGCCCGGCCGCATGGGCTGGTGGGCGAGGTCGTGGTCGCGCTCGTCACGAACCGTACCGAGCGACTTGCTCCGGGAGCCGAGTTGACGTGCTGCCCCTCCGGGCCGTCGGGCCTGCCTGGTGGCGCTACTTCGTCCCCCACTCGAGACTCGGCGCCCTCTCGGAAGGCCCGGATCCTCAAAGTGCGCAGCTCCCGGCCTTTTCAGGGGCGGTACCTGGTCCAGTTCGAGGGGGTTCACACTCGAGAAGCCGCTGACGAGCTTCGCGATGCGCTCCTCGTCGCGCCGGCGTTCGAAGACCCCGGAGCGCTCTTCGTGCACGATCTCGTCGGCCGCGAGGTAGTCGAGATCGACGGGACGCGACGGGGGACTGTGGTCGCAGTGCAGGCGAACCCCGCGAGCGATCTTCTGGTCATGGAGGACGGGAATCTGGTCCCGCTGAGGTTCGTGCTCGGTCGGGAGGAGGGACGGCTCGTGGTCGACGTGCCGGCAGGGTTGTTCGATTGAGCGAGGCGAGCCTTCCGGCGAGGCCGGCCCCGCCCGAGACCACGCCCGCCGAGGCGCCGTCGGAGACTACGACGGCCTTGCGCATGGACGTGTTCTCGATCTTTCCCGAGGTGGTCGACGCCTACTGCACGACGAGTGTCGTCGGGCGGGCACGGCGAGACGGGCTCGTGGAGCTGCACGTCCACGACCTGCGCGCGGCGGCCACCGATCCCCATCGCAGCGTGGACGATGCGCCCTTCGGCGGCGGGGCGGGCATGGTGCTGGCTCCGGCACCGGTCTTCGCCGCTGTCGAGCTCGTCGACCCGCCGCGCCCGTTGTACCTGCTCGCACCAGGCGGGCGGCGCTTCGACCAGGAAGTCGCGGCGGAGCTCGCCGGCCTCGAACGCCCCGCCGGAGGCGCCTCGCCGCCGGCGTTCTCACTCCTCTGCGGGCGCTATGAGGGGGTGGACCAGCGCATTGCCGACCACCTCGTCGACGGTGAGCTTTCCATAGGGGACTTCGTGCTCGCCGGCGGGGAGCTGGCGGCCCTCGTCGTCATCGAAGCCACCGTCAGGCTCGTCCCAGGGGTGCTCGGCAATGACGCCTCCGCAGGCGACGAGAGTTTCACGACGGGGCTCCTGGAGTACCCGCAGTACACGCGGCCTGCCGTGTTTCGCGGCTGGGAGGTCCCAGAAGTCCTGCGTGGGGGCGATCACGGCCGGGTCGAACGCTGGCGCAGGGCGGCGGCGCTCTGGCGCACGCTCGAGCTCCGGCCCGATCTGTTGGACGCCCGGGGCGGTCTCTCGGGGGACGAGGTGCGCCTCCTCGTCGAGCACGGCTATCCTCTAGGTGCCGACGGAACGGGACGAGCCGAACGGTCGGACGCCGCGTCCGGCAAGCGGCAGGGTGCCAGCGACCCGTCCGATCGCCTCGAGGAGCGTGACCTTTGATGAACCCGACCGACCTGATCGATCGCGAGAGCCTTCGCGACGACATTCCCGACTTCCGCCCCGGCGACACCTTGAAGGTGCACGTGCGCGTCGTCGAAGGCAACAGGGAGCGGGTGCAGGTCTTTCAGGGTGCCGCCATCCGCCGTCAAGGCTCGGGCATCCGCGAGACCTTCACGGTGCGCAAGGTGAGCTTCGGCGTCGGTGTCGAGCGCACATTCCCGGTCCACTCGCCGATCATCGCCAAGATCGAGCGGATCACCGAAGGCGATGTCCGTCGGGCAAAGCTGTACTACCTGCGCGATCGCGCGGGCAAGGCTGCCAAGATCAAAGAGAAGCGCGACGTCCGCTGAGGTGCGGTGCGAGGTTGGTCGTCATGACCGCGAGCGCTCCGGAGTGCACTTTCAGCCCGTCGCGGACGTACCAGGGAGGCGGCCATGAGCGCCGAAGAGGATCTCGACCAGTTCGAGGCCGAGGTGGAGCTCGAGCTCTACCGGGAGTACCGCGCCGTGTACCCGATGTTCCGCTTCGTCGTCGAGACCGAGCGCCGCTTCTACCTGGCCAACAACGTCAAGGTCACCCCGAAGTCAGGGCCTGGTGCCACCTACTTCGAGGTCGAGCTCACTGATGCGTGGGTCTGGGACATGTACCGCCAGGCGCGCTTTGTGTCGTCGGTGCACGTTGTCACCTACAAAGACGTGAACGTGGAGGAACGGCCCGAAGACGAGGTCTGATGGCGCCTTCCGCCGGTGGCTCGCGCCTGGGACGACTGGGTGAGGACGCAGCCGGCGCCTGGTACCTCGCGCAGGGCTACGACGTCGTCCGGCGTAACTGGAGCTGTCGCAGCGGTGAGATCGACCTCATCTGCCGGCGCGGGCGCGTCCTTGTCATATGCGAGGTGAAGACGAGGAGCGGCGACGGGTTCGGCTCTCCCTTCGAGGCCGTCACCTCGGCGAAACGTCGTCGTCTTCGCCGTCTTGCCACGCTCTACCTCCTCGAGGCGGCCCCGGACACGACGATGGTGCGCTTCGACGTGGCCGCCGTGACGGACGGCCGCGTGGAAGTGCTGGAGAACGCCTTCTGACCCGCCGGGCGAGACCAGGTCCTCAGCGCCAGGTCGGTCGCCTGTGCCCCCGGTGTTCCCAACAAGGCGAGTGCCAGTGACGCCTGCTGGCAGGATCTGACAACGGGACGATGACGATGTGGCCCGTCCCGGGCCAGATCTCCTGGTTGCACCCCGGGCAGATGTAGGTCTTGTCCGCCTGATAGGGCTGGATGCGGCGGATCTCCGCCATGCCCAGGCCCATCGGGTCTTCTACGAACGAGCCCTCGCCACCGCGTGCCCGGCCGGCCACGCCGCCTCCAGTCCCACCGCGGGTCTTGCGTGCTCCAGGGCGCCCCGTCGCGGCCTCATCTCGCGACTGGCGGTCGGGCGAACGTCGGGGCATATCAATGATTGTTACAGGCCCGCGTGACCCGCCCGCTCAACGGGCTCCTCCGTTCCTCTGCTTGCCGCTGCCGACGAGGGGACCTTGGCAAGACATCGCGAGAGCGCGGAGCGGCTCTTGCGCGCTTTGCTGTCGCTCAGGCGGACGCTCAGTGTGCGAACAGATGCCAGCCGGCATAGGTCCAGGCCACCACTAGGAAGACTCGGACTCCCACCGGTCGGGAGATGAAGCGCAGCAGCTCCTCGAAGGTGGCGATCCGGCCCGCCGAGCGCCGCGCCAGCAGATCTGTGCCAGCGGCGCAGACGAGCACGCCTATCCAGAAGGCCACACCTATCGCCCGGCTGCGGCCCTCGAGGAGCGCCGGTGGGGGCACGAGGTGCCGAGCCAGCCGCCCCGAAACGAGTGCAATTCCGGCCCCACCTGCCACTGGCGACGTGCCCGCTTGGCCGCTGTCCGGTCGCGACGGGGTCGGACCCGCCGGTGAGCGTGCCCGGGCCACGGCGAAGTACACCCCGACGCCCATCCACACCGCCAGCGTGGCGGTGCGGACGGGGCGAAACGCCAGTGTCAGGGCGCTGATGGTCAGGTGCGGCTCATGGGGGCCGGTGTCGAGACCGAGGATTTCCCAGGCGAGAACCACCACCGAGAGTGCGAGCCACGGGGCCGTTCCCGCCAGGGCCGGGCCGGGCCCTCCCCGCCCGGGTCGGGGCCATGGCGGCTGGTCCGCCTCGATGCGCCAGCCGCGTCGATGCCCGCTGCTGCCCAGGTAGATGGCGAGGTCGGCCGCGAGCACGGCGAAGAGCGACACGAGCCAGGCGTACTGACCGGCGCGGGTTCCCGGCCGGAAGCCGCTGGCCCACCCGCACCAGGCCAGGACGAGCAGGCCCAGGAGCCAGGCGAGTCCTCGACGCAGTGCCACGTCCACCATCCTGGCGCGCCAACCCGCTCCGGGGCTCGGTCGTCACCGGGCGTGGCTTGTCGCGAGACCGCTAACTCGCTCCTCGGGGCGGGAGCTTCGCCAGGTAGGGTCCGGACGGCGCGAAGTAGACCTTGGCGAGCTCAACCGGCCGGTAGTCATGGCCGTAGAGCGACCAGGGTGAGTAGACGATCCACCAGCCCTGCGCATCGCGGAACAGTGACTCCTCACCAGGCCCGCTGCCTTGGGAGTTCGCGCTGAGCCAGGGACGTGCCGAGGTCGGCTTGCACGGCCCAGCCGGTCCTGCGCAGCTTGCCACCCCGATCGAGTAACCGGGTCCGTTGAACCACGAGCCCGAGTAGAAGAGCCAGTAGGTTTCCTCGGCGTAGACCATGTCGGGCGCTTCGATCAGGCCACCGTTCCAGATGTGCCGGCTCCCGCTCATGAGCAGGTGCCTGGCTCCTATGAGCTGCTCACCGTTCCTCGACAGCTCTTGCGACCAGAGATGGGTCGGGGGAGAGCCTGGGCTTGCGTTGTCGTCTGACTTCCAATCGAGGTAGAGCTGGCCGTTCGGGGCGACGAAGGTTCGCGGGTCGATCGCACCGTGATGATTGAACTGACAGACAAGTGGCGGGCCCGCGACCGGGGTGAACGGACCGGCGGGCTCTTTCGCCGTGGCGACGCCGATGCACTGGGCGCGCTGGGCGAATCCGGTCTCGTCGGCTTGGAAGTACATGGACTCTTCGGCCCAGGCGTCGAAGTACATGACGTACCGCCCGTCGATCAAGCGGACATCGGGTGCCCAGGTGAATCCCGTCTCGGCCCATGACGGCACGGTCGCAAGGGCCGT